>CAMHER010000073.1 GCA_946184215.1 uncultured Clostridia bacterium
ATCGAGGGTTCGATTGATTTCGCTGCCAAACGACAAGTTTGGCAGCGAATGATTCATGGAATCATTCGCACGATGCTCATTGCAATGAATATATGGCCAAACAGCTATACTGTTTGGCTGCGCGGCAAAGCCGCGCGGCAAAAAGCTTTTTGGCTTTTCGCCATCATATAGTCATTATAAGGAGTATTGATTAAAATGATCTACGACATTATCATTATCGGGGGCGGCCCCGCGGGGCTGACCGCCGCCGTCTACGCCCGCCGCGCGGGAAAGAGCGTGCTGGTGCTGGAAAAGGCCGCGCTCGGCGGCCAGATCACATGGAGCCCGAAGGTGGAGAATTTCCCCTCCGTCGTGTCGATCTCCGGCACGGACCTGGGCGACCGCATGGCCGAGCAGGCCATGGCGCAGGGCGCCGAGGTCGAGATCGAAGAGGTCACCGGGATCGAGGACTGCGGCGATTGCCGCCGCGTAAGCTGCGAATTCGGCGCGCACTATGAGGGACGCGCCGTGATCCTCGCGACCGGCGCGAAGCCCCGGATGCTGGGCGTGGAGCGTGAGGAAGAGCTGGTCGGCTCCGGCGTGGGCTACTGCGCGGTGTGCGACGGCGCGTTCTTCAAGGATCTGCCCGTAGCCGTCAGCGGCGGCGGCAACAGCGCGCTGCAGGACGCGATGCTCCTCTCCGAGACCTCAAGCCGCGTGTATCTCATCCACCGGCGCGACAGCTTCCGCGGCGAGGAGGCGCTGGTGGAGGCGCTGCGGGAAAAGGACAACGTCGAGTTTGTCTTAAACGCCGCGATCACGCGCCTTGTCGGCGAGGACGAGCTGACGGGCGTCGTCGTCCGGCAGAACGGCGAAGAGCGTGAGATCCCGGTCGACGGGCTGTTCGTCGCGATCGGCCACGAGCCGGACAACGGCGCGTTTGCCGAACATCTCGCGCTGGATGAGCGCGGATACGCCGCGTCGGACGAGAGCTGCGTGACAAAGACGCCCTGGCTCTTCGTGGCGGGCGACTGCCGCGCGAAGAAGGTGCGCCAGCTGACCACCGCTGTGGCAGACGGCGCTGTCGCCGCGCTGGCCGCGTGCAGCTGGCTGGATAAGTAGTTTCTGCTTTTTCGTTCCTGGTTTTTAGAAAGGAACCTCATCCGGCGGACAGCGTCCGCCACCTTCCCCAAGGGGGAAGGCTATAAGGAAAGGATATTGAAAATGGCCACCTTTGACGATTTTATGAAGCTGGATATCCGGGTCGGCACGATCACGGAGGCCAGGGTCTTTGCCAAGGCGAGGAAGCCCGCCTACCAGCTCGTTGTGGACTTCGGCCCGGAGATCGGCACGAAGAAGTCCTCGGCGCAGATCACGCAGCACTATACGCCCGAGGAGCTCGTCGGCAGGCAGGTGCTGGCCGTCGTGAACTTCCCGCCGCGGCAGATCGCGGACTTTATGTCCGAGGTGCTGGTGCTGGGCACCTACAGCGAGGGCGGCGTGGTGCTGATAACCCCGGACAAGCGGGTAGCGAACGGCGACAAGCTGGGCTGAAACAGCAAAAACGCAGGCAGTGAAACTGTTTTCACTGCCTGCGTTTTTTATTCTGCCAGGAGTCCTTCGATAAACTTCGCCACCCCGTCGTGCTCGTTGTCGTCGCAGACTGTGTCCGCCGCGGCCTTGACGGCAAAGTCCGCGTTGCCCATCGCGACGCCCGTGCCCGCGGCGCGGAGCATGCTCAAGTCGTTGGTGCCGTCGCCGAAGGCAACCGTCTCTTCCCGGGCAATGCCCAGCTTGTCACACAGGGCTCTGAGGGCGTCGCCCTTGTTGGCCGCGGCGATGTTCAGCTCGATATTCGTGGGGATCGAGGTGCTGACGGCGATCTCCGGGAAGAGGGAGGGCAGAAGCTCCAGTTGCCGTTTTCTCTCTTTCAGATCGCGGAAGTGCATCTGGGTCTTCTGGATGCTGCCGCCGTCGGCGCGCAGGTAATCCTTCAGATCCTCCACCGGCGTGCGCGAGCGGCGAAACATCTCGAGAATGCCCTTGTCCGTAATATACTCTCCCGCATGGTCGAGAAAGTACTGCGAGACAAAGCCCCAGTTGTCCTTATAGCAGTCATAGAGCACGTCGAGCGTGTCCATGTACTCCATCAGCCGGATGGCCAGCTCGTTTCCGATCTCGGCGCGGTAGAGCGCGGCGTCTGCCTGCGCGTCATAGACATAGGCGCCGTTGACTGTGATGAAATAGCGGGAAAAGGGCTGTAGCTTCAGCGCAGTCGGGATGACCTTGTAGATCCGGCCCGTGGCCGGGACGATCTGTGCGCCGGCCTCAAAGGCCGCCTGCAGGACCCGCAGAGACCGCGCCGCGATGGTCTTGTCGTCGTGCAGAAGCGTGCCGTCAAGGTCGAAGGCAATCAGCTTGTACTTCATGCTTCCCTCCACCGTTTTCCGTTTTCATAGTCCTGCAGGAATGCCGCGATCCGTTCGAGCAGATCGGCGCCGCGGCTCTCGGCGTCCGCGTCGGCGCGCACATAGGCGCAAACCTTGTCGGTATCCGGCAGGTAGGGCAGGGGGAAGAGCTCAACGCGCTCGCGATAATCCGCCTGCAGGGCGCCATCGAGCATATCCCAGAAGAGCTTGGCATAGACCAGCACGCCCACGCCGGAGAGCGCGAGCTGAAACGCGTTTTCCACATTCGTCAGCTCGCAGACAAAATTGGGGCTGACGTCGTAGTATTTCATATAATGCATCAGGCTGCGCCCGCCGGAGGAGTTGCGCGGCTGCTTGATAAACGGCGCCTTTTCAAAGAAACGCAGATCCACGCCGCGGGAAAAGCTCTCGCACAGCTCGTCATAGCGCGCGCCGGAAAGCGAACGCATCAGCTTCTTCGGCACCACCAGCAGCTGCTCCTTGCGGCAGAGCTCGACCGTCCGGTAGGAGGACGGGGGACTGGCAATCGAGCCGATGACCAGATCGACCCCTTCGTGCGAGACGGCCTTTTCCAGCTCCTCGGGGGATTCCTCGCTGATGCGGACATACACGCCGCTGTGGGCATCTATATAACCGGGCAGCACCCGGGGCAGGATCGCACGGGCGAGAGTATGCTCGATCCCGACGTGGATGCTCTCCTCCCCCCGTCCCGCGGTGCCGCAGGTCTCCTCAAATTCCTGCTTGAGCTTGAGCATCTCCTTGGCCGTCTGCAGAAAAAGCTTGCCGTTCTGCGTAAGGCGCAGCGGGCGGCTGCGGAGAAGAAGCTCGGTCCCCAGTTCGCTCTCCAGCTTCGCAATCTGCTTGGACAGCGACTGCTGCGAGAGGAACAGGTGCTTGGCGGCGGTGGAGAAGCTGCCCTCCTCAGCCACGGCAATAAAGCTGTTGATCAGTGTAAAGTCCATCTGTTTTACCCCCGATCCTTACATTATAAATTCAACATTTTGGAGTATAACATGCCTTTCCGCTCCCGTCAATTCCCTTTTTCTTCCCTCTTTTGTTTGCTTTTTTGTTCTTATTCTTTATATTTTAATATTTAGATTGGCTTTTTCTTTTGAATATTGTTCTAATATTGCTTCTTCAGCTTTTCCCGTTCGTCTTTTTGCTGTACTCCTTTTCGCGATACTCCCTCTTTTCGCTTGCTTTTTTCAATTTCTGGTTGTATTATTTACGCATGAAAAGCGTAATTCGCCCGTTTGACCGCAGCAAAGGCAGGCGGCGAGCAGCTTTTCAAATAAACCCGATCCGGGAGGAAAACCGAAATGAAAAAGATTCTCGCTCTCATCCTGGCCCTGTGTCTCGTCTTCGCGCTGTGCGCCTGCGGCCAGTCTGCAGTTCCTGCTCCCGCCGCTCCCGCGGCCGACGCCCCTGCGGCAGATGCCCCCGCTGCTGACGACGCGCCCGCTGCCGTCTCCGCCAATCTGACGATGGGCACCGGCGGCGAAGCCGGCACCTATTACGCCTTCGGCGGCGTGCTGGGCAGCTATGTCGGCCAGAATACCGATATTTCCATCAACGTCGTCTCTTCTACCGGCAGCGCCGCGAACATCACCGGCATCGTGACCGACGGCATCTATGACCTGGCCACCGTGCAGTCCGACGTTATGACCTACGCCTATAACGGCACGAACAGCTTCGCCGATGTCGGCGCGCTGGACGGCTTCCGCGTGCTGGGCGGTCTGTATGCCGAGACGGTGCAGATCGTCTCCGTCGATCCCTCGATCACCTCTGTGGCCGATCTCAAGGGCAAGAACGTCTGCGTGGGCGACGTCGGCTCCGGCACCTACTTCAACACCGTGGATATCCTGGCCGCCTACGACATGACGCTTGATGACATTAAGCCCGTATACGAGTCCTTCGGCTCCTCCACCGAAAGTCTGCGCGACGGCAAGATCGACGCCGCCTTCACCACGGCCGGCGCTCCCACGCCCTCGATCGTTGACCTCGCCACGACCAACACCGTGACTCTCGTTTCCATCGATGACGCGCATATGGCGAAGCTGCTTGACGCCTGCCCCTGGTACGCCTCCTACACGATCCCGGCCGGCACCTACAACGGCCAGGCTGCCGATGCGCTGACCGTTACGGTCAAGGCCACGCTGGTATGCCGCGCCGATCTGGACGATGATGTCGCCTATGCGATCGTCTCGACGATCTTCAACAACACTGGCGATATCGCCGCGCTGCACGCCAAGGGCGCCGAGCTCTCGCTCGACTTTGCCACCGACGGCATCGCCGTTCCCTTTGCCGCGGGCGCCGCGAGATTCTATGCCGAAAACGGCATCACCGTGGCCACCGCTCCCTGAGCATAGTCTCTGATCCGTTCCCGGGTGCCGCCTGACAACGGGCGGCACCCGGCACTGTCTTTTAGGAGGAATGATCCATGTCAGCAGTCGATGAAAGAATAACCGAGAAGAACGCCGCGTTCGATCAGGCGGCCATGGACGAGGTCATGAAAAAATATGACCGCGAATCCAACACCCGCATATGGGAGGGCTGGCAGAAATGGGCCGTGTACGCGGTCATGGCCCTCTTTTCTCTGTTCGTGATCTACGTCACGCTCTTCGCCACCTGGCTGGATCTGATCCGCTATCCGTCGTTCCTCGGCTGTGTGCTGCTGATCGGCTATCTCAACTTTCCGGTGAAAAAGGGCGTGCAGAAGGTCAATTATATCCCCTGGTATGACTGGATCCTGATGGTGCTCGGCACCGCCGCCTTCGTTTACGTCGTTGTGAACGCCAAGGATCTGACCGTGCGTCTGGGCATGTCCCAGGTCCGCAGCTATGAGGTCGTGATCGGCGTCATCGGCATCGTGGCGATGCTCGAGCTCTGCCGCCGCAGCGTCGGCATCCCGATCCTGTGCGTGGCGGGCGTGTTTCTCGTCTATGCGCTGTACTACTACTGCGTAGGGAAAAATCTCGGCATGTCGCGCGCCGTGCGCAACGTCGCCGTCAGCCTGTTTTACAAGGTGCAGGGCGGCGGACTGCTCAACACCCCCGTGCAGGTCTGCTCGAAATTCATCATCGTCTTCATCATCTTCGGCGCGTTTCTGGAGCGCACCGGCATCTCCCAGTTTTTCATCGATCTGGCCAATTCTCTGGTGGGCCGCTTCTCCGGCGGCCCGGCCAAGGTCGCGGTCATCTCCTCGGCCCTGTGCGGCATGGTGTCCGGCTCGTCGGTCGGCAACACGGTCACCACCGGCTCAGTCACGATCCCGATGATGAAGCAAACCGGCTACAAGCCGGAATTCGCTGGAGCGGTCGAAGCCGCAGCTTCGACCGGCGGCCAGATCATGCCCCCGATCATGGGCGCCGCGGCTTTTTTGATGGCTGAGTATGTGGGTGTTCCCTACTCGAGCATCATCGTCCGCGCGATCCTGCCCGCGATCTTGTATTTCACCGGCATCTTCATCGCCGTCCACCTGGAGGCGAAAAAGCTGGGGCTCCGCGGCATCGACAAGGATAAGCTCCCCGTTCTCAAGCGTCTGCTCAAGCGCAGCTATCTGCTTCTGCCGCTGGTGATCCTGGTCTACCTCGTCTCCTCCGGCAGCAATACGATGGCCTTTTCCGCCGCGATCGCGATCGTCTTCGCCGTCTCGGTCTCCAACGTGCACCGTGACCCGATCCTCGGCATCATCGGCATCGCCGCGCTGCTCGGCTATCTGTTCCTCGGCCTCGGCGGCATCGTGAAGACAGCGCTGCTCTTCGTCGGCGTCATCTGTGCTGCGGTCTGTATGTTCAAAAAGGACGCCGTCATGACGCCCGCCGTGCTTTTCGACGCGCTGGCCAACGGGGCAAAGAGCTCCATCACGGTGGCGGCGGCCTGCGGCGTGGCCGGTATCATCGGCGGCTGCATCACGATCACGGGTCTTGCCTCCCAGATCATCACGGCGATCATCACACTCTCGCACGGCTCGGTGCTCATCGCGCTGTTCTTCACGATGCTCTGCTGCATCGTGCTGGGCATGGGCGTTCCGACCACGGCTAACTACTGCATCATGGCCTCGACCTGCGCGCCGATTTTGATTCAGCTGGGCCTGCCCATGCTGGCGGCGCACTTCTTCGTGTTCTACTTCGGCATCGTGGCGGATATCACGCCGCCGGTGGCGCTGGCGGCCTACGCGGGTTCGGCCATTGCCAAGGCGCCGCCGATGAAAACCGCCGTCAACGCCTCGAAACTCGCTGTCGGCGCCTTCGTCGTGCCCTACATCTTCGCGCTCAACCCCGCGATGCTGCTGATCGACACCTCCGCCTGGCAGGTGGCGCTGGTGGTCGTCACATCTCTTGTCGGCATTTTCGGCGTGGCGGCAGCCCTCAACGGCTTTCTGTTCCGCGGCATGAAGCCGCTCCCCCGCATCGTGATCGCGGCGGGCGGCCTGCTGATGATGGATCCCGCGCCGCTGACCGACCTGGTGGGCGTGGTGCTGCTTGCCGCCGTTGCGCTCTGGCAGTATATCGGAGCAAGAAAAGTCTCTTCGGTTGCTTGAACGGAGCCGGAGACTGTGGTACAGTCATGGCGGGAGGCATCTGCCATGAGAGACTGTAAGGGCCGCTTTGCACCGACGCCCAGCGGCGATATGCACATCGGAAACGCTTTCTGCTACTTTCTTGCCTGGCTCTCCGCCCGCTCGCAGAGCGGCCGGATCGTGCTGCGCTTTGAGGACTGCGACCGGCTCCGGATGCAGCCGGAGGCTGTGGGACAGACGATGTCCGACCTGGAATGGCTGGGCCTGTGCTGGGACGAAGGACCCACGCCGGGGCAGACGGAGGGACCGTATTTTCAGTCCTGCCGCACCGCGATCTACGACCGCGTCTTTGAAGAGCTTCGCGCGCGGCGTCTTGTGTATCCCTGCTTCTGTTCGCGTCAGGATGTACGTCTCGCGGCCGCGCCGCATCCCGGGGAGGATGCCCCGGTCTATCCCGGCACCTGCCGGGATCTCTCCGCCGCCGAGATCGACGTCCGCATGAAAAAGCGCGCGCCGGCCTGGCGGCTGCGCCTGGAGGACAAGACCGTGTGCTTCTGCGACGCCCTGCTCGGCCCGCAGCGCTGTGAGATCCTCTCTGAGCGCGGGGATTTCCCCGTCCGGCGCGCGGACGGCGTGTATTGCTATCAGTTTACCGCCGCGCTCGACGACGCGCTGATGGGTGTGAGCGAGGTCATCCGTTCGAACGATCTTCTCGCCTCCACGCCCTGGCAGATCTATCTGCAGCAGCTCCTTGGCTATGCGCCGCCGACCTATCTGCACATCCCGCTGCTGCTGGACGAAAACGGCAGCAGACTTGCCAAGCGTGAGAAGTCGCTCTCGCTGCGCCAGATCCGCCGGCACTATACCCCGGAAGAGGTCATCGGAAGACTGGCCTTTCTCGCCGGTCTGCAGTCAGCGCCGGAGCCCTGTGACCTGGCCGCTCTGGCGGCGCAGTTTTCCGCGGAGCGTCTGCCGCGGGAGGATATCGTGCTCCCGCCGGCGCTTTTCTCCGCCTGCCGTGAGGCATAAAAAGGAAGCCCCGAAACTGGCGTTTCGGGGCTTCCCTTTTTTATTTATGCCTTATGCTGAAAGTTCTTTTTTGATCCTGCCGATCGCGCCCTTTTCCAGGCGCGAGACCTGTGCCTGGGAGATCCCCACCTGCCGGGCGACCTCCATCTGGGTCCTCCCGTCGCAGAAGCGCAGCGCCAGAATATGCCGCTCACGCGCCGAAAGTCGGCCGATGGCTTCTCCCAGAGCGATTTGTTCGAGCCATTGCTCGTCCGTGTTCCGACTGTCGCCGATCTGGTCCATGATGCAGGCGCTCTCGCCCGCGTCACCGAATACCGGCTCATAGAGCGACACCGGCTCGCAGATCGCGTCCAGGGCAAAGACGATCTCCTGCCGCGGAATACCCGTGGCGTCGGCAAGCTCCTCCATGCTCGGCTCCCGGCCCGTTTCCGTACAGAGCTTCTCCTTTGCCTGCAGCACCTTATAGGCCGTGTCCCGCATCGAGCGCGACACCCGCAGCGCACTGTGATCCCGCAGAAAGCGCCGCAGCTCCCCGGCAATCATGGGAACGCCGTAGGTGGAAAACTGGACGTTCTGGCTCAGGTCGAAGGCGTCGATGG
>CAMHER010000074.1 GCA_946184215.1 uncultured Clostridia bacterium
TCGTGCCTCGCCGACAACTTCGGCACTCCGCTGTGCTGGGTTTTGATTTTGTATAGGTAAGCGGCATCTTTAGTGTAAAGCTTAGACGCGTCGTCGCGGACTGCGTATCGTTCGCGGCGGCATTTCCTTTTTCAAAGCCAACGCCGCCTCTCATTCACTCCGTCGCTCCTCCTTTCAAAATCAAAACCGCACGGTCGCTTCGTGCCTCGCCGACAACTTCGGCACTCCGCTGTGCTGGGTTTTGATTTTGTATATCCGTGAGAGGCGTCAAACCCCCGACCTCAAAACACTTTTCTATGCAATTATCGCATAGCACGCTATCAGATATAAGTATTTGAATATAAGTGATTCCTTCGCTATACTGAGATCATCAAAATAGCGGAGGGTTTTTTATGCCTTACGGATACATCACCAAGCTCAACGAGAATGTGGAACGGACGCATGTGCGCTACAACAATCGCTACGGCATCGCCATTGCGGCGGACGTCTATACCGCGAAGGATCTGGACAGAAGCCGGAAGCACCCGGCGCTGATCGTGGGCGCGCCCTACGGCGGCGTCAAGGAGCAGGGCCCCTGCGTGTACGCCAACGAGCTGGCGCAGCGGGGCTTTGTCGTGCTGACCTTCGATCAGGTCTACATGGGCGAAAGCGGCGGCGAGCCGAGGCACGTCTCCTCGCCCGATCTCTTTGCCGAGAGCTTTTCCGCGGCGGTGGACTATCTCGGGGTAAAGCTTCCCTATGTTGACCGGGAAAAGATCGGCGCGATCGGCATCTGCGGCTCCGGCGGCTTTGCGCTGTCGGCGGCTCAAACAGACGTGCGCATCAAGGCCGTGGCCACGGCAAGTATGTACAATATCACCGACGGGCGCTTCATGTTCGGCGGCGACAAGGCTGTGATCGAGCAGATGAAGCGCGAGCTTTGCGCCCGGCGCTGGGCCGATTTTGAAAACGGCGAGCCGGAGTACAATCCCACTTTCCCCGAAGAGCCCTATGAGTACGACAAGCGGCCGCAGGTCGATCCGCTGAGCGACGAGTGGAATCGCTTTTACGCCGTGCCGCGCGGGCATCACCCCAACGCCAGCGGCGGCTTTACCACCACCTCGATGCTCTCCATGCTGAACTTCTTTGCTCTGGACTATATCAAGGAGATCAGCCCCCGGCCCATTCTCTTCATCGCGGGCGACCGGGCACATTCCAAGCTCTTCAGCGAGCGGGCCTATGAGATGGCGGCGGAACCGAAAGAGCTGTACCTGGTGGAGGACGCCGCGCATATCGACCTCTACGACCGGGTGGATCGCATCCCCTTTGACAAGCTCGAGCGCTTCTTCAAGGACAATCTGAAATGATGCAGGACGAACGGAGCATTGCGCAGAATCTGCGGGACGCAGGCTGCGGCACAGAAGAAATCGAAGCGATCGTGGGCTGCTGGCGAAGGGGCGATCTTGCACAGATGAAGAAACGGCTCGCCGCCTGTCGGCGCGAACAGCTGGATCGGCTGCACGAGAAGCAAAAGTGCATTGACCGGCTGGATTATCTTTGCTACCGGCTTGAAAAAGAGAAATAAGGAGAAACATCATGAAGAAGATTTTGATCGTATCGACAAGTCCCCGCAAAAACAGCAATTCCGAGTCGCTGGCCCTGGCCTTTGCCGAGGGCGCGAAAGCCGCCGGGCATGAGGTGGACTTTGTCTCCCTGCGCGGAAAAACCGTAAATTTCTGCCGCGGCTGCTTTGTGTGTCAGGAAAAGCAGCGCTGTGTGATCCATGACGACGCGGATGAGCTCTGCCGGAAGGCGCTGCAAGCCGACGTGCTGGTTTTTGCCACGCCCATCTACTACTACGAGATGTCCGGCCAGCTCAAGACCCTGCTGGATCGCTTTAACCCCCTGTTTCCCAGCGACTATGCCTTTCGGGACGTCTACCTGCTGACCGCCGCGGCGGAGGATGAAAGCCATGTCCCCGCGCGCGCCGTCAGCGGCGTGGAGGGCTGGATCGCGTGCTTTGAGCGCGCCCGCCTGGCCGGAAGCGTCTTCATGGGCGGCGTGACCGGGGCCGGCGAGAATCCGACGCATCCGGCGCTGGAGGAAGCCCGCCGCATGGGGCAAAGCGTATGAGAAAGCTTCTGGGATTTGCCCTGCCGCTGTGCCTGACGCTGCTCCTTCTTTGCGGCTGCGGGGCAGAGAAGCAGCCCCTCCCCGCGCAGCCGGAGACGGCTGGCACGCAGGCGGCTGAAGAGACGCCGCAGCCTTCTGAAACGGTCGGAGCGGAGGAGGAAGCCGAGCCTGCCCCGGCGGAAATAACAACGGAAAGGGAGGAGCATGAGGAGATGCAGATGAAAATAGGCGACACCGTCGTTGCGGTGGAATGGGAACATAACGAATCCGTTGAGGCGCTGCGGGCGCTTGCAGAGGATCATCCGCTGACGGTTGAAATGTCCATGTACGGCGGCTTTGAGCAGGTCGGCTCCCTCGGGCAGAGCCTGCCCCGGAACGATGTGCAGACCACTACAAGCGCCGGGGACATCGTCCTGTATTCCGGCAATCAGATCGTCGTGTTCTACGGCTCCAACTCCTGGGCCTATACAAGGCTCGGCCGCGTCAGCGACAAGACGGCGGAGGAACTGACGGCGCTGCTCGGAAATGGCGACGTGACGATCACAATCGAAAAATCATGGTGAAGGAAGAACAAAACATGACAGTTTATGAAAACAAGCGCTTTGATGAGGAACGCGCGCTGTACGGCAGCTGCGGCGTGGAACTGAACAACTGCCGTTTTGACGGCCCGGCCGACGGCGAGAGCGCCCTCAAGGAGAGCCGGGAGATCCGGGTCAAGGACTGCTTTTTCAACCTGCGCTATCCCTTCTGGCATGACAGCGATCTTCGCATCACCGGCAGCGAGCTGACGCCGCTTTGCCGCGCAGCGCTGTGGTACTCGGAAAACGTGCGGATCAAGAACACAAAGCTCCACGGCATCAAAGCCCTGCGGGAGTGTGCCGATGTTGCCATGTCCGGCTGCGAGATCGTTTCCCCGGAATTCGGCTGGTCGGTTCGCGGAATTGAGATGAACGACTGCAGCGCCGAGAGCGAATACTTTATGCTGCGCTCGGAGCGGCTCCGCTTCGACCGGGTGAAGCTCAAGGGAAAGTATTCCTTCCAGTACATTACCGACTCTGTTTTTACCAACTGCAAATTTGATACCAAAGACGCCTTCTGGCACGCGAAAAACGTGCTGGTCAAGGACAGCGTGATCAAAGGCGAATATCTGGCCTGGTACTGTGAGAACGTGCGCTTTGAAAACTGCACCATCATCGGCACCCAGCCGCTCTGCTACTGCAAGGGCCTGAGACTTGTCAACTGCCGCATGACCGACACGGACCTCGCCTTTGAAAAGTCCGAGGTGGAGGCCACGCTGACGGCGCCGATCCTCAGCATCAAAAATCCGCGCGCCGGCCGCATTCAAGTGCCGGGAGCGGGCGAGATCATCATGGACGACCCGGCGGCAAAGGGGCAGGTGCTTCTTTGCGAAACCGGGGCCGGCAAATAAGAAAAGAAGACGGAAAAAGTGCAGCATGACTTTTCTGATGAAAGATTATATCAGAAAACAGTATCAAAGAGTGGTTCCAGTATAACTCCATAAAAAAACAGGAAAGAGAGCACCGCAGTGAGGTGCTCTCTTTCCTGTTTTTTGCCTGCCCGTCAGCGCCGAGACGGCACCGCATCGCAAGCGGCGCGTGCGTCCGGCGGCCACGGGCGGGCGAAACGCTTCCAAAAGGCTGCTCAGCCCATGCGGACGAGAACGGAGACGCGGCTTCCCGCGCGCTGCACGGGCAGGATATTTCCCTCCAGCTTTCTGCCGTCGAGGGTGACGGAAGCCACGCCCTTTTCCACGCCGTCCGGGTTTTCCACGCGGATTTCGTATTCGGCGCCGCGGTAGCGGCGGACGACGGTGAAGCGGCGCACAGAGGCGGGAACACAGGGATCGATCCGCAGACCGTCCAGCGTGGGCTGCACGCCCAGGATCGCCTGGGAAATACTCAGGAAGGTCCAGGCGGCGGTGCCGGTAAGCCAGCTGTTCTTGCCCTCGCCGAAGCTGGCCGCGTCCTTCCCGGCGATCATCTGGCTGTAGACATAGGGCTCGGTGCGGTGGATCTCGCTGATGTCCTCGATATAGGCGGGCGCTGTGCGGCGATAGACCTCAAAGGCGCGTCTTCCGTGGCCAAGCTCGGCCTCGGCGCAGACGATCCAGGGGTTGTTGTGGCAGAAAATGCCGGCATTTTCCTTGTATCCGGGGGGATAGCTGGAGATCTCGCCCAGCTCCAGATGATAGCGGGTATAGGCGGGCTGCAGCAGCACGATGCCGTACTTGGTGTCAAGCCGCTCTTCCACGCTCTTCATGGCGCGTGCGGCCTCACCGCTCTGCTTGCCGATGCCGGCCATGACGCACATGCCCTGCGGCTCGATAAAGATCTTGCCCTCTTCGCAGGCCGCGCCGCCGACAACATGACCAAAGGCGTCATAGGCGCGGCGGAACCATTCGCCGTCCCAGCCGCTGTCAAGCACCGTGCGCTCCATGTCTGCCACGGCCTTTTCCGCCTCCGCCGCCTCGCTGTCAAGGCCGAGATGGCGGCAGATATCCGCCCAGGCGCGGCCGTATTTGACAAACATGCCGGCAATGAATACGCTCTCGGCCACAGGCCCTTCGCTTGGCCCG
Organism: uncultured Clostridia bacterium; assembly: GCA_946184215.1. Lineage (GTDB taxonomy): Bacteria > Bacillota > Clostridia > Oscillospirales > Oscillospiraceae > Limivicinus. The sequence goes on from CAMHER010000074.1 coordinate 4,709, forward strand.
GTGACCTGGAAGCTCTCGCCCGGGTGCGCGGAGAAGCAGTTGAGATTCAAACAGTCGTTCCAGTCGGCCCGGCCGATCAGCGGCAGACCGTGGGGCCCCAGATGCGTGCAGGTATAACGGAAGCTGCGGCGCAGGTGCTCGAGCAGGGGCCGGGCCAGCGCCGGATCGTTGTCAAAGTCCACGCTCTCATCAAGAATGCTCCAGTCGCCCGTCTCACGCAGATAGGCGTCAACGCCGGCGATCAGCCACAGCGGGTCGTCGTTGAAGCCGCTGCCCACGGCGAGGTTGCCCTTTTTGGTCAGGGGCTGATACTGGTGATAGGCGCTGCCGTCGGGGAACTGGGTGGCGGCGATGTCCAGAATACGCTCGCGGGCCCGTTCCGGGATCATATGCACGAAGCCGAGCAGATCCTGGCAGGAATCACGGAAGCCCATCCCGCGCCCCATGCCGGATTCGAAATAACTGGCCGAGCGGCTCATATTGAAGGTGACCATACACTGGTACTGGTTCCAGATATTGACCATGCGGTCAAGCTTTTCCTCCCCTGACGTGAGCCGATAGGCGCTCAGCAGCTCCTCCCAATAGCTGCCCAGCGCGCTGAGCGCGGCATCAAAGGCCTCGTTTCCGGCATAGCGCGCGATCATGGCATGGGCGCGCGTCTTGTTGATCACCCCCGGCGCCTCCCACTTCTCCTCCTGCGGGTTTTCCACATAGCCCAGGCCGAAGATCAGGCTTTCGCTCTGGCCGGGGAGAAGCGTGAGATCGAACTGCTCCGCCGCAATGGGCTGCCAGCCGTGGGCGACGCTGTTGGTGCAGCCTTCGCCGAAGACGGCCGCCGGATGGGCGGGGGAGCCGTAGACGCCGAGAAAGGCGTCGCGGGCGGTGTCAAAGGCGGCGCAGGGGCGGTCTGCCCAGAAAACCGCATAGTGGTCACGCCGCTCACGGTATTCGGTCTTGTGATAGATCGCGCCAAGCTCGATCTCCACCTCGCCGGTGGAGTAGTTGCGCTGAAAGTTTGAGGCGTCGTCCATCGCATCCCAGAGACAGAATTCCAAATAGGAGAAGACCCGCGGTGATTTGACCGCGCCGCTGTCGTTGCGAAGCGTAAGACGCATCAGCAGACAGTTGTCGCCCCGGGGGACAAACAGCTCCTGACGGGCATAAAGGCCGTCCTTTTCGCCCTCGATCACCGTATAACCCAGACCGTGGCGGCAGCGGTAGCTGTCCAGCTCCGCCTGCACGGGCTGCCAGCCGGGGTTCCAGACGCTCTTCCCGTCCCGAATATAAATACGGAAGCCCTCGGAGTCGAGCGGGCAGTTGTTGTAGCGATAACGCGTCAGACGGCGCAGCCGCGCGTCACGGTAAAAAGCATAGCCGCCGGCCGTGTTCGAACAGAGCGCAAAGAAATCCTCACAGCCCAGATAGTTGATCCAGGGCAGCGGCGTGCGCGGCGTCGTGATGACATATTCCTTTCTGGCATCGTCAAAAAAACCGTATTTCATATGTAGATCTCCTGTATCGAAATCGTTTAAGGACATGCCTCTTTCATTAAAGTAACGGATTTCCGCTGAAATTGCAAGCCATTTTTGCGGGAAAATGTGAAAATATACAAGTTTTTTCTGAATCGACACAAGCAACGAAAATGTTAAGGGCGCAAAAAGCCCATTTTTTCGAAAGAAAAATGTACACAATTGACAAAATTGATTTTTGAAGGGATTTTTCCAAAACCTTTTCTTGCATTTTTGTAAAATATGCGCTATTTTTAAGATGCGAAAACGATTAAGTACAGGGGAGGGCCGAAACGTGGTTTCGATGAAGGACATTGCACAGGCCTGCGGTGTGTCCGTCGCCACGGTAAGCAAAGCCCTCAACGGCCAGCAGGACATCGGACGGGAGACACGGGAGCGGATCCGGCAGGTTGCCGACGAGATGGGCTACATGACGAACGCCTCCGCCCGCGCGCTGAAAACCTCCCGCAGCTTCAACATCGGCGTGCTGTTCGTCGATCCGAGGCAGGGCGGCCTTGCGCATGAGTATTTCTCCTCGGTGCTCGACAGCATCCGCGTGGAGGGGGAGCGCTGCGGTTATGACATCACGTTCATCAACCGCAACGTCGCCAGAAAGCAGACCACCTACCTGCAGCACTGCCTGTACCGCGGGGTAGACGGCGTGGTGATCGCCTCGGTGGATTTCCACGATCCCCTGGTGGTGGAGCTGGTCAACTCCCAGCTTCCCGTGGTCACCATCGACCATGTGTTCAACAACCGCATCGCGATCATGAGCGACAACGTTTCCGGCATGGAAACACTTGTCCGTTACGTTGCCGGAAAGGGACACAGGCGGCTGGCTTTTATCCATGGCGAGCAGACCACGGTTACCGACGGACGGCTGACCGGCTTCTACCGTGCCTGCGAAGCGCTGGAGATCCCGGTGAGAGACGAGTGTGTGATCGAGGGAGCCTACCACGACGTGGGACGCTGCTATGAAGCGACGAAGGAGCTCCTGGCCCTGCCCGAGCGGCCGAGCTGCATTTTCTTCCCGGACGATTTTTCTTACATCGGCGGCTACAACGCGATCACAGAGGCGGGATTGAAGATCCCCGAAGATATTTCGGCCGTCGGCTATGACGGCATCCGGCTCGCCTCGGTCATGAGCCCGGCGCTCACGACCTGGCGGCAGAACACCGAGGACCTCGGCCGTGAGGCTTCGGCGCGGCTGATCGAGCTGATCGAGCATCCCAAGACCGCGCTGATCGACCGTTATGTGGTCTCCGGCCGGCTGCTGGAGGGCAGCAGCGTGGCCGATCTGACAACCAGGTGATTGGCGGGAGCGATCCCGCAAATTATAAATCACAAAACAAAACAGGAGGATTCGAAATGAAAAAGATTATCGCAATGCTTCTGGCGCTCGTGATGGTATTTGCGCTCTGCGCCTGCGGCCAGCAGGCGGCCCCCGCCGCCGCTCCCGCTGCCGAAGAGGCTCCCGCCGCCGAGGCCGCCCCCGCTGCCGAAGCTGCCCCCGCTGCCGAAGAAGGCGGCGAAGGCAAGGTCTTCAACATCTATGCCTGGAACGAGGAGTTCAAGGGCTTCTTCGAGAAGTACTACACCGTTCCCGAAGGCGTGACCGTCAACTGGATCATCGTCCCCAACCAGGGCAGCGCTTATCAGGACGCGCTGGACGAGGCTCTGCTTGCCCAGGCTGACGCTGCCGATGACGAGAAAGTCGACATGTTCCTGGCTGAGGCCGACTACATCCTCAAGTACACCAACTCCGAGGCTACTCAGGACATCACCAAGCTCGGCGTGACCGACTTCTCCAACGCCTACACCTACACGGTTCAGGCTGCCTCCGACGCCGCCGGCGTTGTCAAGGGTGTTTCCTTCCAGTGCTGCCCCGCTGCCATGATCTACCGCCGCTCCATCGCGCAGGATGTCCTCGGCGTTTCCGAGCCTGAAGACGTCCAGCCCCTGGTCGACAGCTGGGAGAAATTTGCCGCTGTCGCCGCCGATGCCAAGGCCAAGGGCTACTACATGACCGCTTCCGAGTCCGCGACTTACCGTGTGTTCTCCAACAACACCACCCTGCCGTGGGTCGACGAGAACAACAACCTCCAGATTAGCCCTGAGATCGAAGCCTGGATGGCTCAGGCCAAGGACTTCTCCGACAAGGGCTACACCATCAACGCTGATATCTGGTCCGACGAGTGCACCGCTCAGCAGTTTGCCGACGGCAAGACCCTCTGCTACTTCGGACCGGCCTGGTACTTCAACTTCTCCATGAACAACGCGCAGGATCCCGAGAAGGGCTGCTCCGGCGACTGGGCGATCTGCGAAGGC
>CAMHER010000075.1 GCA_946184215.1 uncultured Clostridia bacterium
ACGATACCTATACCAGCGCGGAAGTTCGCCTTGAACAGGAGGGGACGCCGCGCTTGAAGTGCATTTTATATGACACGGAAGGCAGACTGGATAACTTTTCCGGCGGCGATATCATAGCGGCAGGGGTCAAACTGTCCGCAGGGGATATCCGATACGGCGCCCATACCGACCGTTATACCGCAAAAGATGTTTATCTCACAGGAACAGTCAAGACGGCAGTGCTTCGTATCGGCCATAAGAATACGATCATCACGCTTGCCTCCCGGCTCGCTGATGCGATAGACCATGCTGCCGACAGCGTATTTCCGCAGGATACGGCGGGCTTCATCAAGGCACTGATCACGGGGAACAAGACTGATCTGTATCGGAACGATGCGCTGTATGTTGCCCTCAGCCGATCCGGATTCATGCATGTGGTCGCTGTATCCGGCCTGCATGTCAGTTTCCTGGTCGCCATCCTGCAATTTGTCTTCGGAAAGGGAAGACGCAATTCAGCTTTCTGCATTCTGCTTGTCTGGGCTTTTGTCATCATGACAGGGCTGTCTCCGTCAGCGATTCGTGCGGCCTTTATGCAGTCGATGCTCCTGTCCGCTCCGCTTTTCGGTCGGGAGAGCGATCCTTTGACCTCGCTCTCCGCTGCCCTTGCGTTCTTGCTGCTGCTGAATCCCTTTGCAGCCGCCAATATCAGCCTTCAGCTTTCTTTCGCGGCTATGCTCGGCCTGGTACTCTTCTCGGAAAAGCTGGAAAACCTGATGATGACGCCTTTCGGCGAGGGGAAAGCCGCGACGCTTATGAAAACACCGGTTGGTGTCATCAGCTCATCGCTCAGCGTTATGGTATTTACTCTTCCGCTTACTGCGATCCATTTCGGATATGTTTCCGTTCTGTCTCCCGTAACAAATCTGCTTTGCCTGTGGACTGTCCCGATCTGCTTTGCCGGCGGTTATATATTCTGTCTGCTGTCGTTCGTCCCCATGATGGGAAAGATTGCTGCAGTTGCCGTGTCCTATCTTGTCCGTTATTGCTTCACCGTTTGCAGATATATTGCCTCTTTTCCCCTGTCTGCAATTTATCTTTCCGGCGCCGTCAGCATGATCTGGATCGTGGCGTTCTATATTGCCCTTGCAGCGGTGTTCATTTTTCGGATGAAGCCGGGATGGAAGCTGGTCGTTCCGCTGTGTACGGCGCTGATCAGCATTCTGCTGACACAATACGGCATGTCTTGGTATTATGCATCCACGAGGGGAACGCTCGCAGCGATCGACGTCGGTCAGGGACAGTGTATCAGCGCATTTTCCGGAGACACGACTGTCCTGGTCGACTGCGGCAGCACCAGTTATGCCGAGTACAACGCGGGCGACTGCGCTGCCGCCTATCTGAGAAGCCGGGGAAGAGATCACGTAGACCTTCTGGTTTTCACACACCTTCACGAGGATCATGCCAATGGGTTTGAGCGACTGACCAATCTCATGTCGGTGGATACGGTCCTGATCCCGAGCGCGGCGCTGGAAGGCGATGATTTCACCTTTGAACTGCTTCGCTGTGCAAACGAGCACGGAATAAAGGTGCAGATCATATCAGATAAAAAACTGATCATGGAGGACGGGATGAACCTGCTCCTGCTTGAGACCGGCTCCACAGGAGATGAGAATGAAGGCTGCATGCCTGTTCTGATCACGATTGGCTCCTATGATATGATCGTGACCGGAGACGCTCCGGCTGCTCGAGAGGAATCGCTTGTCAAAGAAATTGACCTTTCCCGCGTTGATGCGCTCGTGGTTGGTCATCACGGATCAAAGAGCGCGAGCAGTGAAGCATATCTTGCAGCAATAGGCGGACGAAGCGCGATTATCAGCGTGGGAAAAAATAACTACCGTCTTCTGTCAGGAGAAGTACTTGAACGGCTGAAAAGCTTCGGTTATACTGTTTACAGAACAGATACCGACGGAGATGTGGAGATTCAGATTCATGGCGAAGGAAAAAGAGGAAAAACTGAATTACAAGCAAGAGCTTCAAAAGCTGAATGCGGAAGGCCCCAGGACGCTCTATCTCCTGTGGGGGAAAGAGGATTATCTGCGTGAGCAGTATCTGTCCCAGCTGAAAAGCTTCTGTATTCCTGAGGGAGAGAACGGGTTTAATTATAAACGCTTCGACGGCCCCGAGCTTTCCGCAAACGCGTTCCGTGAGGCGGTAGACGCGCTTCCGTTTCTGGCAGACAGAACATTTGTCGAATTACGTGACATCGACCTGAACAAGCTTAAGGAGGCGCAGGAGATCCTGCCGGTCATTTCCGAACTGCCGGACTATTGCACGGTCTGCTTCGTTCAGAATGTCGAGTATGAGCCGGACGGCAGACTGAAGCTGGTCCGTGCCATTCGCGACAAGGGCTGTGAACTGAAATTTACCCAACAGGGACAGGGGGCGCTGATCGACTGGATCGCACGGCGCTTTGCCGCGCACGGGAAAAGAATCGATTTTGAGGCATCTCAGAGACTGATTTTTATCAGCGGCGATCTAATGAACCGACTGATTCCGGAGATCGAAAAAATCGCGGCTTATGTCAAAGACGAAAAAGTGACGGTACGTGATGTGGAGGCGGTCGCGCACCATATCCCGGAGGCGCAGGTCTTTGAATTGACGGATCTGCTTGCTCAGAAACAATACAGCGCATCCATGAATACACTTTCCGAGCTGCTTGCGGAAAATGAGTATGACCCGATCTACCTGCTGGCTGTCCTTGGCTCACAGATGAGAAGACTTTATTGCGCCAGGCTCGCCATCGAGCATGATCTCGGCGCCAAATACGTCTCGGAATGCTGCGGTATCAAGTATTCCTTTATGGTAACCAAGCTGCTGCAATCCGCCCGCGGCTTTACCAGACAGCAGCTGAAAGACGCTGTCCGCGTCTGCGCGGAGACGGATATGCAGATGAAGAGCAGCGGCGGCGACAGCAGAGAGCTTTTGAAAAATGCTGTGCTGGCCATCGCGACGGAGGCTTCGGATGCAAAGCGTTAAGGAAGTTATCGTTGTCGAAGGACGTTATGACAAAAATACGCTTCTGCAGGTCGTGGATGCCGTTGTGATCGAAACATCGGGGTTTGGAATTTTTAACGATTCTCAGAAACAAAAGCTGCTTCGCACCATAGCGGAAAAGAGGGGATTGATCATACTGACCGATCCGGACGGGGCGGGATTTGTGATCCGCAATTTTATTAAGTCCTGTATTCCGGCGGAACAGCTGAAACAGGCCTATGTTCCTGACATTCCGGGAAAGGAAAAAAGAAAAGCCAGGCCATCCCGAGAGGGAAAGCTTGGCGTAGAAGGAATGCGAGCTGAAATCCTGCTCAATGCCCTAAAACGAGCCGGGGCAACCTTTGAGGGAGAAGAGGCGGATCCGAACATTGAAAAAGTAACGAAGGCGGATCTGTACCGTATCGGCCTGGCCGGACGGGAGGAGAGCGCAAAAAAACGCGCAGAGCTGATCCGTTCGCTTGATCTCCCGGAACATCTGAGCGCCGACGCTCTTTTAAATGTGGTAAACGCCATTATGAGCCGGGAAGATTTTTTTAGCTGTGCCGCTCATCTATGAGAGCCGACGAAAGTATAGCAATCAGCAGCAAGCCCTGCGGGGTTTCCGCAAGAGATGCCGCCAGCTTAACATGATCGTATGTACAATCTGGTCCAATCAGAAGCAGAAAGGCACAGAAAAGCATTACACAGCTGAGCTTTATCGTTCCCATAAACAGGCACCAGGATTCCTTGCACATATGTGTCATGCCAAGAAGGCTTTTTTTCAGCATCGTTCATCACCCGCTGTCATTGTAGCGCGTTGCCCGCGTGCGCGCAAGGAACAGCTTTTCCCAACAGTGGAAAGACAAGGGAAACAGAATACGGGCGAGTACTGACCTGGGCATCAGACGGGACGTAAACAATGGACTCTTCATGGAAAAATATGGAATAGTCCATTTTCAGCTTTTTTCGGTATTGCTGATGATGTGCAGAGCAACAAATATTGACTGCCCGCATTTCAAATGATATATTATTTTAAAACATCATATTTCTCTCGAGCGTATTCGGCTTGTTCCCGCTTTTCGCGGCAGAATACAAACAGGGAACTTGATCATTACAAAGGAGGACAAGGACATGTTGAACATTGAAAAGGTAATTGAAAACGGAGAGGTTACTTTTATACTGGAAGGACGTTTGGACACGGCTTCTGCTCCGAAGCTGGAGGAAGAAGTTAAACAGTCTGCCAGCGTCGCAAACGCCATGATCATGGACTTTGAAAAGGTGGAGTACATTTCCTCTGCCGGTCTCCGTGTCCTTCTTCTCGCCTTGAAGCAGATGCGCGGGAAAGGCTCCCTGAAGGTCGTCCATGTCAACGATCTTGTCCGGGAGATTTTTGATGTGACAGGCTTTTCCAATATGCTTACAATTGAATAAAGAAAAAGGGGAATAGAAATGGAATCCGATATCATTCAAATCGACAATCTGGGAAATGGATTTGAACAGGCCGTGGAGGAAACAAAGCGCGTTGCTCAGTTTCGGGGATTGGATCATAAAAATTCCCTTCGTCTTCAGCTCTGCACAGAGGAAATGCTGAGCATGGCACACACTGTGACGGGAGAAATGCAGGCTTCTTTCTGGCTTGAGAGTGAGGGAAACTGCTTTGCGCTTCATATGACTACCAATACGGTAATGGACAAAATGAAGCGGTCGCTTTTGATTTCCTCAGCTACATCCAGAAAGAATGAGGCCGCAAACAGCTTTTTGGGAAAGCTTCGTGATGCCTTCGAAAACGCTATGGCCTCGGAGGAGGAATCTACCTATTTCGAACTGCCTGTTGAATTGCAGGCGGATCTTGCCGGACGTGTCGTAGACGATCCGGACTGGGATCGCTATGAGCGTTCCGTACTGTTCCGCCTGGCTGACAATGTGAAGATTGATATTCGCGGCGGACTGGTGCACATGACTGTCACCAAGAGTTTTGCATAAAATCATTTTGCGGTCACCCGGAAAAACCGAACTTGATCCGGCAGAAAAAATATGACGGCGGGCAACAGATGCCCGCCGTTTTCTATTGCGTGTCTTTGAACAGCCGATGCTGCTATACGAATAACCGGATCGAAAGCCTGGAATAATTTTTCGAGGCAGAAATGTGTTTGGCAAGGCGTTTCCCGCAGAGCATAATAGAGATATATTCTCAATTCGATTAAGTGTAAACTTTTTATAAACTGCGCACAAAAGGAATATAGTTGTGCTATAATAACCGCCGGCTAATACAAGCAAAGGGGCCGTTTTAAGGCCCTGATGCAAAAAGCCGCAAGCATCTGCGGTGCAAATACTTGCGGCTTTTGATGGCACCCACGGGGGGATTCGAACCTCTGGCCTGCCGCTTAGGAGGCGGCCGCTCTATCCTGCTGAGCTACGTGGGCATTTCCAAAGAGCTTGCTTATTGTATCGCAGATTGAATCGGATGTCAACCAAGAGAAAGGATCCCCGGTATGCTGAAATTAAAAGATATCAAAAAGGATTACCTGACCGGCGACCAGCAGGTCCACGCCCTGAAGGGGATCAACCTGGGGTTCCGGGAAAGTGAATTTGTTGCGATTCTTGGACATTCCGGATGCGGTAAAACAACGCTGCTGAATATCATAGGCGGCCTGGATAAATACACCTCCGGAGACCTTATCATAAACGGCAAATCTACAAAAAACTTCACTGACGCCGATTGGGACGCATATCGAAATCATTCCATAGGCTTTGTATTTCAATCCTACAATCTGATCCCGCATCAGACCGTCCTTTCCAATGTGGAGCTTGCACTGACAATCTCCGGTGTCGGCAAGGCCGAGCGCCGTCGCCGCGCAAGGGAAGCGCTCGAAAAGGTCGGGCTGGGAGACCAGTTGAACAAAAAACCAAATCAGATGTCCGGCGGACAGATGCAGCGCGTTGCAATTGCCCGCGCTTTGGTAAATGATCCGGATATCCTGCTTGCAGACGAACCGACCGGTGCTCTTGACTCGGAGACATCGGTGCAGATCATGGAATTGCTCAAAGAGATTTCCGCCAATAAACTGATTATTATGGTCACGCACAACCCGGAGCTGGCCGAGAGCTACGCGAGCCGAATCATCCGCATCAAAGACGGTGAGATCCTGGGCGACAGCGATCCCGTCGGTGATGAGCTTCCGGAGGGAAAGGGCGACACGCAAAAAACCAAACACACCTCTATGAGTTTTCTGACAGCCCTTTCACTTTCTCTTAATAACCTGATGACAAAAAAGGCGAGGACGGTGCTGACTGCCTTTGCCGGCAGCATCGGCATCATCGGCATTGCGCTGATCATGTCTCTGTCTAACGGTATACAGAATTACATCGACAAGGTGCAGGCTGATACGCTCTCCAGTTATCCGATCACAATCCAGGCAGAGAGCGTCGATATGACGAATATGATGACGTCCCTGATGGGCGTCCGGTCCCAAACGGAAGGCGGAGCGCATGACAAGGATGCGGTGTATTCCAGCACGGTCATGTACGACATGATGAACTCGATGATTTCCGCCGACAAGCAGACGAACAATCTTAAGCCTTTCAAGGCGTATCTCGAGGATGAGACCAGTGAGATCGCCCAGTATATCAGCTCAGTTCAATATACCTACGACCTGGATATGAACCTGTATGCTGAGGACGTAGACGGGAACATCTCCAAGACAGATGTGGTTCAGCTGATGCAGACCGCGATGAGCAGCATGTACGGCGGGGATTACAGTTCCTTCTTCTCAACCTACGGTTCCTATTATTCGGTCATAGATATCTGGCAGGAGATGCTCCCGGGCGAAAACGGGGAAACAATCAATCCCATGCTGAAGAAGCAATACGATGTTCTCTATGGAAAATGGCCGGAGAATTACGATGAAGCGGTCCTGATCGTCAACGAGAACAATGAGATCTCTGATCTGGTGCTGTACGCGCTTGGCCTGAAATCGACGTCCTCGATCGCGGATGACATGCAGTCCTTCGTATCTCAGGAAACGGTGGAAACAAAGGTCGAGAGCTGGAGCTATCAAGAGATCTGCGATATGAGCTTTCGCTATATTTTCCCGGCGGATATGTACCAATATGATGCGGAAACGGAAAGCTATATCAATCTCTCTGCTGAGGAACTTGGGCTCAGAACTCTTTACAACAACGGACTTGAACTGAAAATCGTGGGTGTGATCCGGCAGAATGAGGATGCCGTCTCCGGCATGATGACCGGCGCGATCGGCTATACCCATGCGTTTATCGAGCACATCGCCAAAGAAGCCGAGCAAAAGGAACTGATAAAGAAACAGCTGGACAGCAGCGAGTTTAACATTTTGTCCGGGCTGAAGTTTCTGGATACAGAAGATGAAGCGCTGACAAACGACCGCAAGCAGCAGGCTGCGCGGGATTACGTTGCTGCGGCTGATGACGCTACGATCGCGGATCTGTATATCACCTTCATGTGCCACCCCAGCGATGAATATGTCAAAGAGATGGTAGACGAGCAGCTTGAAGGTACCACGCGCGAGGATATTGAAAAACAGATTCTGGACAGCTATCCGGAATATGCCTCCATGCTCGAACAGATGGACGACGACATGCTCTTCGACTATATCGGAAAGATGGCAGGGGACCAGGTTCGGGAGCAGTATGCTGCCGAAATGGAAAAACTGTATCGCGAGCTAAGCGATGAGGAGCTTGTTGCAGATTTCTCAATGCTGGTATTGGAGGATGAAGACTATCTCTGGATCTACAACAACGCGATGCCGCCGGTATACTCCGATATCAACTACAAGGAAACGTTGAAGAAACTCGGCTACGTCGATCTTGACAGCCCGAGTGTGATCAACATCTATGCGTCCTCATTTGAGAATAAAGACAATATTTCCACAGCGATCAAGAACTATAACAACGCTGTTTCCAAGGAAGATGAGATCACCTATACAGATATTGTAGCTCTGCTGATGAGCTCCATTACGACGATCATCAATGTGATCAGCTACGTTTTGATTGCTTTTGTGGCTATTTCTCTTGTCGTATCCTCCATCATGATCGGCATCATCACCTATATCAGCGTGCTGGAGCGTACAAAGGAGATCGGTATTTTACGCGCCATTGGCGCATCAAACCGAGATGTCTCCCATGTATTTAATGCCGAGACCGTTATTATCGGCTTTACGGCCGGCGCTATCGGGATTATTCTGACACTGCTGCTGAATATCCCAATCAATATGATCGTACACGATCTGACCGGAATCATGTCGCTCAATTCCGCGCTGCCCGCGGCGGGAGCCGTTGGGCTGGTACTGATCAGTATGATTCTGACCTTTATCGCCGGTCTTATCCCCTCCGGCATTGCCGCGCGGAAAGACCCGGT
>CAMHER010000076.1 GCA_946184215.1 uncultured Clostridia bacterium
GCTCGGTTTCCATGATGTTCATCTTCGGCGCGCCGATGAACTCGGCCACGAAGAGATTTTTGGGCATGTCGAAGCATTCCTCCGGCGTGCCGACCTGCATGATATAGCCGTCCTTCATGATGACGATACGGTCAGCCAGTGTCATGGCCTCGGTCTGGTCATGGGTGACATAGATAAAGGTGGTGTCCAGCTTCTGCCGCAGCAGAATGATTTCGGCACGCATCTGGTTGCGCAGCTTGGCGTCCAGGTTGGAAAGGGGTTCGTCCATCAGGAACACCTTGGAGTTGCGGACCATGGCACGGCCGATGGCCACACGCTGGCGCTGGCCGCCGGACAGGGCGCGGGGCTTGCGCAGCAGATAGTCCGTGATGCCCAGGATCTCGGCCGCATTGGTGACCTTTTCATAGATCTCATCCTCCGGCACCTTCTGCAGGCGCAGGGAGAAGGCAATGTTGTCATATACGGTCATATGCGGATAGAGCGCGTAGTTCTGGAAGACCATCGCGATGCCGCGGTCCTTGGGCTGGAGGTCGTTGACGACCTCGCCGTCGATCTCGACGGTGCCGTCGGAGATATCCTCAAGACCGGCGATCATGCGCAGCGTCGTGGACTTGCCGCAGCCGGAGGGGCCGACAAAGACGACAAACTCCTTGTCCTTGATGTCCAGGTCGAAATCGTGCACGGCGACGACCTTGTTGTCATATACTTTCTTGACTTTCGTCAGTTTAACACTTGCCATACTGCATTCTCCTTTTCACATCGTAGGCTCTCAGCCCTTGACGGCGCCGCCGGTGACGCCCTCGACATAGTATTTCTGCAGGCACATGAACAGGATCGTCACGGGGATCGCGACGATCACGCCGCCCGCGCAGAACATGGTGTAGCTCTGGCCGATACGGTCAAGCTGCAGCCAGCTGTACATACCGACGGCCACGTTCATGCCCGCGGAGGTACCGAAGGAGACATAGCGCGCAAACACAAAGTCGCCCCAGGGGCCCATAAAGGCGGTCAGGATCGTGTAGATAACGATCGGCTTGGCAAGCGGCAGGATGATCTTGGTCAGCACCTGCGCCCTGGTCGCGCCGTCGATGCGCGCCGCCTCGTCGAGCGATTTCGGGATCGTGTCGAAGAAGCCCTTGGACACATAATAGCCCATGCCGGAGGAGGCCACATACACCAGGATCAGGCCCGGCACCGCGTTGGCCTGGGTCAGGCCCAGATCCTTGAGGACGCGGTAGAGGATGATCATCGTCAGCATGCCCGGGAACATGCCCAGGATCAGCATGAAGCGCATCAGCCCGTCGCGCAGCTTGAAACGGAAGCGGGAGAGCGTGTAGCTCATGCACAGGACGATGACCGTCTGCAGTACGGCGACGATGAGGGCGATGAGGAAGGTGTTGAAATACCATTTTCTGAAATCGCTGTTCCACAGGGCGATGTAGTTGTCCCAGCCCCACTGCTTCGGGATGACATAGCCGACCTGCCAGGTGGACTCCACACGGAACGACTGCAGAACGATGCAGATAAAGGGGATCAGCCAGATCACGCTCATGAGGATGAGGATGATGTAGATGATGGTATTCGAAATCGTGCGGCTGGCTTTCAGACCCATATGCCGCTTTTCAAGTGTTTCATTCATCACTGGAAATCCTCCTCATTTTTGATAGAGGGCAGCACATTGTACACCACGAGGGAGATCGCCGCGACCACCACGAAGACCATGATGCCGACCACCGAGGCGAGATAGTACTGCGCTTCCGCGCCGGTGGTGATCTTGAACAGCCAGGTCACGAGCAGGTCGGTATAGCCCACACTGCCCGCCGCGCCCGAGGCCGCAGCGTTGGTCGGCGCGCCGCCGGTGAGCAGATAGATGACGTTGAAGTTGTTCATGTTGCCTGTGAAGCTCGTCAGCAGATACGGGCCCGTGATGAACAGCATGTAGGGCAGCGTGATCTTCGTGTACTGCTGCCAGGCGTTGGCGCCGTCAATGCGGGAGGACTCGTAGAGGTCGGCGGGGATGTTCATCAGAATACCGGTGGCGATCAGCATCAGGTAGGGGATGCCGATCCAGATATTGATGACGATGACCATCACGCGCGGCAGCAGGCCGTTGTGCGCCGTGGAACCCCAGAAGTCGATGGCCTTGTCGATCCAGCCCCAGTTGAGCAGCAGGCCGTTGACGATGCCGTTTTTGGCAAACATCTTCGAGACGTACAGCAGGGAGATGAATTGCGGGATGGCAATGGTCATGACAAGGACCGTGCGCCAGAGCTTTTTCAGGCGGATGCCCTTCTTGTTGATCATCATGGCCACGAACATGCCGAGGAAGTAGTTGGTGAAGGTGGCGAAAAAGGCCCAGATGAGCGTCCAGGTCAAAATTTCGCCGAAGGTGGCGGAGTAGTTCACGCCGCTGCCGGTCCAGGTGAGCAGCGTGCGGAAGTTTGCAAGCCCCTGCCAGGAGAACAGCGCGTTGGTGTAGCCGTTGTGCGCGCCGTCATAGTTGGTGAAGGCCACGAGGATCATGAACACGATCGGCAGCACGGTAAAGACCACGATGCCCGTGAGAGGAAGAGCGAGAAGAGTCTTGTAGAACTGCTCGTCGACCAGGCTGCGCAGGTCGTCGGCGCTGGATTTCAGGCGCCGGCCGGCGCGCTGATACTCCTGGGCGATCTTGTTCTGCTTGACGTTGAGGCGCCAGGTATAGAGAAAGGCGACAATAAAGAAGATCGTCAGCACGCCGTAGAGCAGGATCTTGAAGGAGTTGTCGCCGTAAGCCGTGGTATAGGCGTCGAGCACGGCGTTGTACTCCTCATGGGGGCCGATTCTGCCCAGAGAGGGCAGCAGGCTCAGCCAGTAGCCGCCGGTTGTGATCATGTAAAAGAGGAAGACGGCTTCAAAGAGCAGGAACATCAGCCCCCGCAGCACCTGGCCGCGGGCGATGGATCCCAGGCCCATCACCAGGAAGGAGGCGCGGGTCTTCCAGTCGCCCTCCTTGAAGGTCGTGAAGATGTCGGCAAATTCCCGGCCGATGCCGAGCGCGGCATTCTTGAAGAAGCGGCCGATCGCCAGGAAGAAGCGCGCGATCGCACGCGGGATCGCGGCAAAGAAGCTTGTCAGCCGGTAGACGAATTTCTGACCCTTCGACAGCTTCAGAAATTCCAGATCGCTGTATTTTTTCATAACATTGCCCCTTTAAAAAATGGTTGGAGTCAAATAATTTGACTCCAACCATCAATTGGTTCAGCCAAAGTCAGCTGTTTACTTTGGACAGGTATTCAGCTTTGGGGAGATTACTTGGCAATCAGCTCGATGGTGCCGGTCTCGCCGTCGGTGGTGAGGCGGACGACATAGGTGCCGTCGGCTTCGACAACGACGTTCGCACCATTGAGGCCGTCAGCGCCGAAGTTGACATCCCAGGAAGCGCCCTGGCGGCACTTGAGCTCTTCGCCGGCCTTGAGCTCGAGCTCTTCAGACTCGAACACGCCGGGCTCGACCTCGGTCATGGCGAAGTCGGTATCCCATGCCGTGCCGCAGATACCGCCGATGACAGACCAGGCGTTCTTCTCTTCCTCGCTCATGTTGAACAGGGCGGAGATAGCGGCATAGTAGTTGTCGAGAGCAGCCTGCAGGCCGGCCTCGTCGGTGGCGGCCTTCACGTCAGTGCCGATGACCTTGGCGATATCCCACCAGGAGCCGTGGATCTGGCCCTGCGGGACGGAGTACTGGTTCTGGAGCAGCAGAGCGGCAAGGCCCGGGTTGGCCTGCACTTCGGGGGTAGCCTGATCGACCAGGTTGGACGGGCCCCAGGCGACCGCGTTGAAGCGCTCCATCTGGCCCTGCTCACCGCTGAGGTACTGGGCCAGCTTGTGGACGGCGGCCTGCTTCACGGCGTCGGTCTGGGGCTTGACGCCCATCAGCTTGCAGCCGTTGAAGGAGCCCATGTGGTAGCTCTGGCCGTCGACCTCGAAGGAGGGCAGATCGGTGGCACCGAGATTGTCGCCCAGGATGCCCTTGACGGTCTCGAAGGCCCAGGTGCCGGTGACAACGATGGCGCAGCCGGAATCAAAGCCGGCGCCGTCGGAGGAGCTGAGGTAGTAGTCGGAGTCGAGCAGCTTCTTCATGCCCTTGACGGCGATCAGGCCCTCGGGGCTGTTGAAGGTGTCTTTCACGGAGACAAAGGCGCCGGTCTCATCGGTGGTCCACTCGGAGGTGCAGCCGGTGCCGAAGAACCAGGAAGCGATGTACCAGGCGGAGGTCTCGTTCTCCATGGAGAAGTACTTGCCGGCAGCTTCGCAGTCGGCAATCAGGGCCTCAAGGGAGTCGAGGTCTTCCTCGGGGATGACGGACTTGTCATAGTACATGAAATAGCCGTTATCGGAGGTCAGGGGGTAGGCGTAGAGCTGTCCGTCGATGGAGGCAGCCGCGACCACGCCGGGGTCGTTGGCGCCGGCAACCAGTTCGGAAGCCTGCACGCCGAGCTTGGCCAGAGCGCCGGCCTGAACAAGGCGGGCAAACTGGTCCTGGGCAAAGCAGAAGATGTCGCCGCCGGCTTCAACGTCGGTGATCATCTGGGTAGCAGCGTCGCCTTCGCCGACGGCCTCAACGGTCGCGTTAAAGGTGATGCCGTCCGTGTTGCTGGCATTAAAGTCCTCGATCTGCTTCTTGGTCAGATCGACGATCGCGTCGGCGCACCAGACGGTGATGTCATAGGTGCCGGCCAGCTCGCCGCCGGCAGCGGCGGGGGCTTCGGCGGCGGGCGCCTCGGCAGCGGGCGCTTCGTTGCTCGCCGCGGGAGCGGCCTGCTGTCCGCAGGCAGCCAGCGCGAAGATCATCACAAGCGCCAGAAGCATTGCAAGAATTTTCTTCATTTTTCTTCCTCCTAAGATATTTATTCCAAGGCACACGGTGCCTGAGAATTCCGGATAGAAAGGGGTCTCTCTTTTGCGCGCTAACGCGCCTTTTTAATACAAATTTTACATTTGCTATTATACTATTTTGACTTTTTGTTGTAAACTGCGTCAAAGCAGTCTTTTTTACCAAAAAATCTTTTCCGTTTTTAGTGAGATTGCCATGTTCTTCGTTCTTACCGCTGGGCGTTGAGGCAGGCCTCGTCGATCATGCCCCAGGCGCCGCTGCCCTCGCCCGCGCACTTGACGCGAACGCCGACGGTAAGCGTCTGTCCCTCGGCATAGGCGATATCCCGGATCTCCGCCGTGGACCAGTTGTTGTACCAGGTGATCGCCAGCGGCGCGGTGGCGATCACCTCGCCGTCGAGCTTGACATAGGCGTAGACCTCCGCATCGCCGGCGTCGCCGCCCTGGATCGAGACGCGGAACTTATAGGTGCCGGAAGAGAGGTTCGACACCGTCTGCTCGGCGTCAAAGTCGATGCTGCCGCTCTTTGCGCCCCAGAAATGGAGGTTGCAGTCGCCGTCAAGGGAGTTGAGCGCCTTGTTCTCAATGCCCAGCTCGTCGGCGCCGCCGCGGTCGGTGATGACCCACGGATCCAGCGTGCCGTCCTCAAAGCCGCCGTTTTGCAGGAAGTTCAGCTCCGCCATCGTGACAAAGCAGCGTACCGCCCGCCCCGCAGCCTCGCCGGGGATCTCATAGACGCCCGCGGCGCTCTTCATCTCGGCGATCTTTGCCTCGTCAAGCTGCCAGACGACGGGGATCTCCTGCCGGCTGCCGTCGGTCATGACGGCCTCCACGGTATCGGGAAGCGCCACGTCCGCTGAGAGATCGAGACGCACGCGCGCGTCCTCCACCGCGTCGGTGGAAAGGGGCACCTCGTTGCCGGTGCGGACAAGGGAGAAGAGCTTGAGGGATTCAATGGCGCGGCCCTGCGCGTCAAAAAAGGCCTGGTTGTCCACGGCGCTGCCTCCGTAATATTTGCCCGCGTCATTGGGGTCGTACGCCGCGGCATAGCTGGAGGCCCAGCCGGAGCCATCGCGCTCCCACTTCTCGTGGTTCTCTTCCCAGGAGCTCGTGCCGACGGTGATCCACGCGCCCTCCCAGTACACCACGCCGATGCCGCCGATGGAATTGACCGTCTCGATCACGTCGCGCACGCTGTTGGCCTGGCCCTGCACGGTGTAGGGATAGTTCTTCACGACCGCGCTGCCGTCGGAGATCGTGTTGCCGGAAAAGTCGCTGTCGTCGGGCGTGAAGGCATAGGAGGTCTCCATGACCATGACCTTTTTGCCGTACTGCTCGGCGATGCCGCCGAGCACCGCGGCCAGATTTTCCAGCGTGCCGTGCCAGTAGGGATAGTACGACGAGGCAAACACGTCGTAGTCAAGCGCGTAATAATCCAGCTTTTTGGCATAGCTGGCATAGCTCTCGGCGTTTTCCGGGTTGGCAAAATGGACGGCGACAAGTGCCTCGGGATAGACCTCGCGCACGGCCTTCGCGCCCGCGCCCATGATGTACTGGATGTTGAACCAGGTTTTCTCTCCGGCGAGCGCGCCGTTGGTCTCGTTGCCGACCTGAACCATGCCCACATCCACGCCCGCCTCGCGCAGCTTCTCAAGGCTCTGTTTGGTAAAGGTATAGGCCGCCTCGGTCTTCTCCTCGATCTCCATGCCCTCCCAGGCCTTGGGGGCGAACTGCTTGCCCGGATCGGCCCAGAAGTCGGAATAATGGAAGTCGACGAGCAGCTTCATGCCGTTGGCTGTTGCGCGCCGTCCGATCTCCACAGCCGCGTCGATGTCGTTGTTGCCGCCGCCGTAGCCGCGGCCGGAGCTGTCATAGGGGTCGTTCCAGACGCGCACGCGGATCATATTGATGCCGTTTTCGGCAAGGATCGCAAAGAGATCCTTTTCCGTACCGTCGAAGTCATAGTATCGCACGCCGCTGCGCTCTTCGGCCAGTACGCTGGAAACATCCATGCCGAGAATAAAATCCTCCGGCAGGTTTTCCACTTTTTTGACATACAGCGTTTCCGAGCTCACGGTGTGTTTCTCCTCCTTCGGGGCGGAAGCGGCGCTTCCGCAGGCGGCAAGCAGCAGTGCCGCGGCAAGCAGCAGCGCTGTGAGAGCGCGTTTTTTTGTCTTTTTCATTTTTCCTCTCCCGTTTCTCAGTTGATCGTCAGCAGCGCACGCGCCACCGCGAGTGCCGCATCGTCGCCTGTGCCGGTCAGCGCGGCGGCATGAACGCTTTTGGCATTGATGAACAGCCAGCAGTCCTCGTCGGGATAGCGGATATATTCCGTTGCGATCCCCGTTCGGCTTGCCGCGTCCCAGACCTTTATTCCCCACAGCTCGCCGTCACGGACATAGCCGCCGGCCGGATCAAAGCCGGCGCCTTCAACGCTGCGGAAACTGCCGGAATAGGCCTCGGCCTCGCTTTCGGGGACGATGTACAGATCGGCGCCCAGCAGGTTTTCCGAATCAAACATCGCGTAGGAAAAGGGATGGACCTTGACCTTTCGGATCTCCGGCGGAGCAGAGCGCTCCAGCTCCCAGGCCAGCGCCCGGTCCTCCACGGCGGGCACATCGGCAAAGAGCGTGACCTTTTTCGCCGGCGGCGCGTCGTCCAGGCGGGTAAAGACCGTCCCGCAGACCAGCAATGCGAGAAAAGCCCAAAGGATGTAGAGATAGAATCTCGAAAGGATGCTGCGCAGCACTCTCATGTCTCCACCCCCGCAACATAGCCCTGGATCAGGAGAAGCGTGAGCTCTCCGTTCCCGTCTGATGCTTCCGCCAGCGCTTTGTCCAGGGCCGCGGCAAAGGGTGCGTTGAGGTACGCGCGCTCTGTGCCGTTTGCCGTCTCGATCCGTACGCGGCGCACGTCGATGCTGCCGGTGATGTGCGTGGTCTTCCGCTCAAGCGTGACGCGGCCGCGGACAAGCCGCTCCTCCCCTGCGGCAGCAAGGATGCGAGCCTCGTGGGTGTAGAGCGCGCGGTTGTAGCGCAGCACGGCGTTCAGAACCGTGATGCCGATCCATCCGGCAAGCGTGAACACGGCCGTCGTGTACAGTTCCATTCGCGGGGCGTTGCGCGTGTTCGTGCGCAGGCAGAAAAAGACGCACAGTCCCATTGCCGCAAGGCCGATGAGCACAAGAGCGGCGTTCCAGATTTTGTTTTTTCTCTTGAGCGCGGCAAGATGCTCCGCGCGATAAAACATTCTTTTCATGGCTCTGATTATCATGATCATCGGATGGCGAAATCAATCGGAGATTCGATTGATTTCGCTGCCAAACGACAGGTTTGGCAGCGAATGATTCATAGAATCATTCGCCCGATGCTCATTGCAATGCATATATGGCAAAACAGCTATGCTGTTTA
>CAMHER010000077.1 GCA_946184215.1 uncultured Clostridia bacterium
CGTGAAGGTAACCTATGACCGGCGCGTCATTCGCACGGAAAGATACGATATTCATCAGGTGGGCTGCTTGCCGATGTAGGCAAGGATGCCGCCGTCAACGTACAGGATATGGCCGTTGACAAAGTTGGAGGCGTCGGAGGCCAGGAAGACAGCGGGGCCCATCAGGTCAGCGGTCTCGCCCCAGCGGGCGGCCGGCGTCTTGGCAACGATAAACTGGTCGAAGGGGTGACGGCTGCCGTCAGCCTGCCGCTCGCGCAGCGGAGCGGTCTGCGGCGTGGCAATGTAGCCGGGGCCGATGCCGTTGCACTGGATGTTGTACTCGCCGTATTCCGAGCAGATGTTGCGGGTGAGCATTTTCAAGCCGCCCTTGGCCGCCGCGTAGGCAGATACCGTCTCGCGGCCCAGCTCGCTCATCATCGAGCAGATGTTGATGATCTTGCCGTGGCCCTTCTTGATCATGCCGGGGATGACGGCCTTGGAGACGATGAAGGGGGCGTTGAGGTCAATGTCGATGACCTGGCGGAAATCGGCAGCGCTCATCTCCAGCATCGGGATGCGCTTGATAATGCCGGCGTTGTTGACCAGGATGTCGATCGTGCCGACCTCTTCCTCGATCTGGGCGACCATGGCCTTGACCTCTTCCTCATTGGTCACGTCGCAGTAATAGCCGTGGGCGTCGATGCCCTTTTCGGCATAGGCCTTCATGGCCGCTTCCATATGATGCTCGCCGCGGCAGTTGAAGCAGATCTTCGCGCCGGCGGCGGCATACGCCTCCGCAATGGCAAAGCCGATGCCGTAGGCCGCACCGGTGATCAGGGCTACCTTGCCCTCCAGGGAAAAGCTCTTCATAATGTCCATTTCGTTCAGCCTCCTCAGATTATTTCAGTTGATTGGTGGGAATGGTGTCCATGTCGTCAAATTCCTGGTTTTCGCCGCCCATGGCCCAAATGAAGGTGTAATTGCTGGTTCCCGCGCCGGCGTGGATCGACCAGGACGGGGAGATGACCGCCTGCTCGTTGGTCATCACGATGTGGCGCGTCTCCTGTCCCTGGCCCATCATGTGGAACACGACCTGATCCTCGGGCACTTCAAAGTACATATACACTTCCATGCGGCGCTCGGGGGTGTGCGCGGGCATCGTGTTCCAGACACTGCCGCTCTCCAGCACCGTCATGCCCATGGACAGCTGGCAGGTGGGAAGCACGGCCGGGTGGATGAACTGATTGATGACGCGCTTGTTGGAGGTGGCAGCTTCGCCGCAGGGGCGCTTGTTGGCGTCGGCAAGCTTCAGAAGCCGCGTCTCATAGCTGCGGTGCGCCGGGGCGGAGACCATGTAGAATTTGGCGGGGCAGGCCGGATCGTCGCTGGCAAAGAGGATTTCTTTTGCTCCCATGGTGATATACAGGCAGTCCTTGTAGCCCAGCGCGTATACCGTGCCGTCCACGGTGATGCTCCCCGAGCCGCCGATGTTGAAGATGCCGATCTCGCGGCGCTCCAGGAAATAGTGCGTGCCGAAGTTTGCCCAGACGTCGATCCCCTTATCGATGGGGACGCTTTCATGGACGGGCATGCAGCCCAGCGTCACCATCCGGTCCACATGGCTGTAGACCGCCGTCACGCTGTCCGGCACGTACAGATTCTCGATCAGAAATTCTTTTCGCAGTTCCTCGGTGGTATAGCGCTTGACGTCATTGGGGTTTGCGGAATAACGAATATCCATGCTTTTTCTCCTTATTTGATAACTTTTTCCGTCTCGCCGTCGAAGAGATAGACGCTCTCATACGGGATCGAGAAGGAAAGCTTGCTGTCAATCTCAGGCGTGTCGTGCGGATCGACCTTCAGGATGGCGTGCAGATCCTGCATGACGATGTAGACGTTGGTGTTGTCGCCCAGCATCTCCGTCAGCTCCACGTCGGCGCTCAGCACATAGGCGTCCTCGTGCGAGCCGAGACGGATCGCTTCGGGGCGGAAGCCGAAGACGATCTCGCGGCCTTCATACTGTGCCAGCTTGTCTTTCAGCTTGTGGGACAGGTCCACCTGCACGCCGCCCACGTCCAGCTTGCCGCCCTGCACCTTGCCGCGCACGAAGTTCATCGGCGGCTCGCCGATGAAGCCTGCAACGAAAACGTTGGCCGGGTCGAAATACAGCTCGCGCGGGGTGCCGACCTGCTGGACATAGCCGTCCTTCATGACGACGATCCTGTCGGCCATCGTCATGGCCTCCGTCTGGTCATGGGTGACGTAGATGGTAGTGGCGCCGGTCTCGCGGTGGATCTGGGTGATTTCGGAGCGCATGGTAACGCGCTGCTTGGCGTCCAGGTTTGAAAGCGGCTCGTCCATCAGGAAGATCCCCACCTTGCGGATCAGCGCACGGCCAATGGCCACACGCTGACGCTGGCCGCCGGAGAGCGCGCGGGGCAGCCGGTCGAGATAGTCTGTCAGGCCCAGGATGCGGGCAGTATTGCGCACCTTCTCGTCGATGTAGTCCTCATCCGCGCCCTGAAGCTCCAGACCGAAGGCGATGTTGTCATAGACCGTCATCTGCGGATAGAGGGCGTAGCTCTGGAAAACCATGGCCACACCGCGCTGTCTCGGTCCCATCTCGTTGGCGCGTTTGCCGTCTATTAAAAATTCGCCGTTGGAGATGTCCTCCAGCCCCGCGATCATGCGCAGCGTGGTAGACTTTCCGCAGCCGGAGGGGCCGACGAAAACGATAAACTCGCCCTTCTCCATGTCCAGATTGAAATCATGGACCGCGTGGAAGCCGTTGGGGTAGATCTTGTTGATGTTTTTCAGCGTTAAGTAGGCCATTTTGAATCCCCCTTGATCGTATGGTTATTCTGTTTATATGGACAAAACGGATGTCGTATGGTACACTAATTCAGTGGAAAGGAAGGGATTGCCATGAATCAGGTCATTTATGCGGGAAAGCATTTGCTGACATATTCGGTCCCCCGGCACGCGCACAGCAGCTGGGAGCTGATCTACTGCACCAGCGGGGAGGGCTCGCTGCGCTTTGACGGCTTTTCCATCGCGTACAGGGAGCACGACCTTGTGATCATCCCGCCTATGGTCCAGCACAGCAACGACAGCGAGCGGGGCTTTACCAACCTTCATCTCAATCTGGTCGAGCCGCGCCTTTATCTGCAGGAGCCCACGCTGATCCGGGATACCGACGACCTTTTCCTTTTTCACGCGATGTCGGCCGCCTTTTTCTTTTTCAGCACAGAGCCCGGCCGTGAAAACGCGCTGCTCTCTTCCTATGCCAATGTGATCGTCGATCTGATCCAGTTCCGGCTGAAGACGCCGGTAAGAAGCGGCGTTGTCGAAGAGATCCACAACGCCATCATCCGGAATTATCCGGATGAAAACTTTGAGCTGGACCGCTTTCTGCAGTCGCTCCCTTTCAATTACGATTATCTCCGCAAGCGCTTCAAAAGCGAGATGGGCACGACGCCGCACCGGCTTTTGAGTGAAACGCGGCTTCAGGCCGCGGCGGAGTATCTGCGCTTCCCGTCCATCCAGGAGAACAGCATCTCGGAAATCGCACACCTGTGCGGCTTTCGCGAGCCGCTGTATTTTTCGCGGATGTTCAAAAACTATTACGGTCTCTCCCCCAGGGATTATCAGCGCCTTTCGCAGGAGGAGCGGCCGCGGCACGACGCCGAGAGCATCAAGATCCGGCCCTGATCCTTACAGCCGCTTGATCTCTGTGTAGCACAGCAGGAAGGGCGCCACGCCCTTGGCGTCGTTCTGAACCACGGGCTCGGAAATATAATAGGCGTAGCTGCCGTCCCGGCGGCGGTTGTTCTCGGGGCCGAGGCCCGCCACCAGGCAGATCCCGCCCAGGTTCAGCTGCCCGTCTGTAAACGACAGATATCGATCCACGATGCCGCGGAAGGTCTTTTCGCCTTTTGCGGCATATGCTTTATCCAGCACGCCGAGCCTTGCTCCCTTGAGCATGGCATAGGCCAGCATGCTGCTGCCGCTGGTCTCCAGATAATTTCCGTCCCGGCCGCCCTGATCCACGACCTGCCAGTACAGGCCGCTGTCCGGATCGGCATAGCGGGAAACGCCCGCCATCAGCTCGACGAGGATCTCGCGGACGCGCGTCTGTTCCTTCCCCGCGGGCAGGATCTCCGCCAGATCGGCAAGCGCAACGGCAAACCAGCCGATGCTGCGCAGCCAGAAGCTTTTCGAGCAGCCGGTCACGGGATCGGCCCAAAAGGCCGTGCGGCTTGCGTCATAGCCGTGATAGTAAAGGCCCTTTTCCGCATCGTACATGCGCAAGCGGACCGTTTCGATCTGCCGGAGCGTATCGGCGTAGTCCCCGCTTCCGAATTCACGCTCAAAGAGCGCGTAGAAGGGCTGCGCCATATACAGCCCGTCCAGCCAGACCTGGTTGGGATAGATGGCCTTGTGCCAGAAGCTGCCCTCTGCCGTGCGCGGCTGCTCCTCCAGCTGCTGCCGGAGGATCCGGGCGGCTTTTTTATATTTTTCCTTGCCTGTTTTCCGATACAGCGGGAAGAGCACGCGCCCCTCGTTGATGTCGTCGAGGTTGTATTTCTCCGGCTCATAGCTGAAGATATTCCCGTCCTCGGAAACGAACCAGTCGATATACTGTTCGGCGAAATCCTCATACTGTCTCTCGCCGGTGATCTCGCTCATGGCCAGCAGCGCGGTCATCATGCAGCCGTCGATATAATTCCAGCTGGCGCTCTTCCCCTGCCGAACTTTTTCGATGTTCCAGACCGTGGCCTCGGGCGTAGATTCCCGGATCAGGCGCTGGACATAGGCATCGATCTGCTGATACATGAGCTTCCTCCTTCAGAAATCTTCGGTTTCCAGTGTCTCGTAATGATCGGCGATCAGCTTGTCCCCGATCTCGTTTTCCAGCTTCACATCCCGGATTTGAATGTGACGGACATTGTCCAGATACAGGCCGAGACGGCAGCGCTCCTTGGCGAAGTTTTCCATCATCGGAATGCCGGGGCGCGCATCGGCGGCAAAGCGGATGCGGATATTCTCCAGCACGACCTCTTCGATGGGCGCCTCGGGAAGGCCGTCGATATAGCAGGCCGCCACCTCCGCGTCGGTGCAGTCCATGTCTGCAAAGCGGAAGCGGCCCATGCGCGGCGTACGCTCATCCACCGGCAGGCATTGGCGCGACCAGACATATTCGCTCGCGCGGTCAGGGTCGCAGCAGTTATACCAGAGGTTGATGACAATGGGCGTCAGCACGCCGTCCATGCGGATATTTTCAAAGCTCACGGCGTCGATCCGGCAGTTCTCGCCGCGGCCGCGGCGGCTTTTGATGCGAAGCCCGCGGTCCGTCCCGCGGAAATAGCACTGGGACACGCTGAGATTGCGCACCCCCGCGCCGATCTCGCTGCCCAGCGTAACGGCGCCGTGCCCGAAGTCCATCAGGCAATTGCGGATCGTGTGGTGGTCAGCCGGACGGTTGTACTTCCGTCCCAGCTCGATCTTGCCGGACTTGATGGCGATACAGTCGTCCCCCACCGAAAAGCGGCAGCCGATAATATCCACGCCGTCGCAGGACTCAGGGTCAATGGCGTCGGTGTTGGGGCTGTTCTTGGGAGCGGAGATGAGCATGTCATAGAAGCGGACATGGCGCGAATAAAACGGATGGAGCTGCCAGGAGGGAGAATTGCAGGCATGGACGCCGTGGACCGTCACGCCCTCGCAGCGGTTGAAGAACATCAGCCGCGGGCGTGCCGCCGGAAAGCTTTTGAAATCCACCCAGAAGTCGCTCCTCTGCGCGTTGCCGTCCACGCGGCCGGGGCCGACGAGCGTGATGTCCTCGGCGTACTGCGCCGTCAGAAGAGACTGGTACATGGGCATGGTCTGCCCCTCGAAGCCGGCAAAGCACACATCCTCCCCGTCGGTGAGGGACTGCACAGCGATGGGGTAATCGGCCCGCTCAGTCCAGCCCAGCAGCACCGCGCCGGAGGTGAACTCCAGCGTGATATGGCTCTTGAGGATCAGGGGGCGGCTCAGATAGATGCCGGCGGGAAAAACCAGCCGTCCGCCCGCGGGCAGATACAGGATGGCCCGCTCGATGGCGTCCGTATCGTCGCTGGTGCCGTCGCCGCGCGCGCCGAAAAGGCGCACATCGATCGCGCAGCTCTCGCCGGCCGTGCGGAAGCACAGCTCGCCGTTCAGAGCGGCGCCCTTTATCGTCAGGGTGTATTCCCTGTCCGGCGCAAGGCCGAAGAGGGAAAACACATTGGTTTCCGATTCAAATTGTTTTACGCCGTCGAGCAGCACGTCAAAGCGCTCAGGCGCGTAGTATGGCGTATCGTTTATCAGCTCGAAGCAGGCGGAGCTTGCCCCGCAGTACAGAGTCTTGAGCATAGAACACCCCGTCATAATCTTCCGGCAGACTTTTTCGCGTCGCTGACGATCTGCCGGAGAAGCAGTTTCATTTGGATAAACAGCAGATCAAAGCCCGTGTAAAAAACGCCGAACAGGATCGGGCCGACCCCGAGGACCTGCGTCCGGCTGCCCATGGCAAGGAACGAGAGATTGATCAGGCTGTACAGAAGATCCGTACACAGCAGCAGGACGGCCGCATACAGGATGTTGAGGAAAAAGGTAATGTACTTTTTTTGCGGGAACATCATCCAGCGGTCGTTGCCGCCCTTGGTTTTGGCATAGTAGCGCAGGATGTTGTTCGTGATCACGTCGGTGACGACGCCCAGCGCAATGGCAAAGATCAGAAGCAGGTCGAGCCTGGCGCTGACATACATGCTCAGGCCCCAGAAAATAAAGAAGCAGACGGAGCCGGCAAACCACATTTTGATCAGCACGGCCTTGACCCAGTCCTTCAGCCGGATCCTGGGCCCGGACCGGTAGCGCTGCAGTTCCTCCTCGGATACGGCGGGGGAATTGCTCTCGTCGGCATTGACGAGGTCGTCCACCGCCCGGGTGTGCAGCTTATAGTATTCGTTTGCCGCGCGGCTCTCTTCCCTGTCCGCGCGTCTTTTCTTATCGGCCGACATGGCAACTCCTCATTTCGGGACGGGCGAAGGGGCCCGCCCGTCCCCGAAATCGTATCGGTAAAACCGTCTTATCCCGGTCGGGAGCCTTCGCTCCCGCGCCGGGAGGGGCGGGATCAGTCCTCGCCCGAAATGTCGATCTCGCCGAGCTTGCCGTAGTCCTCGACCGTGACGGAGGTGTTGATCTTGCGCAGCAGCTTGGTGTAAACCGGCAGCAGCAGGATCAGCGCCACGCCGATGGCCAGGATCACGATATGGCTCTGCAGGACGTTATAGGCCTGGGCGATGTAGATCGTGGAGGCGTCCAGCTTGATCGGATTTTCCGCGCGGGTCAGCGCGGTCATGATCAGGTTGGAATAGTACACGTCGCAGAAGATGATGACGGCAAACATCAGCAGCATCAGGACGACCATTGCGATCACCGGCTTTTTGCGGCGCGGGAACGCGTTGAGGAAGCAGATCAGCGACAGCATCGAGAAGAGCATCGTGGCAAAGCCGCACAGCCCCATCCCGGGTCCCTGGATTTTGGCCGTCGTGTCCGAGATATGCGTGAGGTTCAGGGAATAGTAGAGGAACGCGATCAGGAGAACGATCAGCGCGATGACGGAGGGCCGACGCTTGAGAGCGACAAACAGCTTGCGCAGAAATTCCGGCATTTTCGCCGCGCTCCTGACAGCTTTGGTTTCCGTGCTCATGTGGTCTCCCCCTTTCCGATAGCCTCGCCTGTGTCTTTGTCAAAGAAATGCTTGCGGCTGAACAGGACGTTGACGCTGTCGCCGTCCTTGTAGTCGTACCAGCCGCGCAGCTTGGCGGAGATCTTGTTGCCCGCCGCGGTGCTGCCGCCGATATGGCCGTGGACCAACGTGTTCATGCCCAGGTTCTCGTTGGAGAACACATTCAGCGCGATCTCGCCGCCGCCCTGTACGTCCTCGGGACGGACGCCCAGGTCGATCTCCTTGCCCGCGTAGGGGGCGAGGAGCTCTTTCTCCTGCTGCGTCAGCGCGACGGAAAAGCCGTGGCCCTCGAGCTCGTTTTCCCGCACGATCACGTCGAAGAAGTTCATCGGCGGCAGGCCGATAAAGCTTGCCACGAAGCGGTTGGCCGGGCTGTCATAGAGCTCCAGCGGCGTGCCCACCTGCTGGACGTGGCCCATGGACATGCAGACGATGCGGTCCGCCAGGGTCAGGGCCTCGGTCTGGTCGTGGGT
>CAMHER010000078.1 GCA_946184215.1 uncultured Clostridia bacterium
GCGACCGCACCCCCGGCGAGTTTTACCAGCTCGACATGGAGATGTCCTTCGCTTCGCAGGACGACGTCCTCGGCGTTCTTGAAGAGGTGCTTGTCCCCGTTTTCGAAAAGTTCGGCCTGTACGGCGACCGGGTCACCCCCGCGCCCTTCCGCCGCATCCCCTATCTGGAGGCGATGGAGAAGTACGGCACGGACAAGCCCGACCTGCGCATCGACCTGGAGATCCAGGACGCCACTTCTCTGCTGCAGAATATCGGCTTCGCCCCCTTCGAGGGCAATACCGTCAAGGCCGTTGTGGTCAGCGGCTTTGAGGCCACGCGCAAGCAGATCGACAAGCTCTGCGCCGACGTGGAGGTACAGACCGCCCAGAAGGCCTACTGGTTCCGTCTCGACGAAAACGGCGAGCTCGTGGGCGGCATTTCGAAGTTCGTCCAGCCCGTCAAGGAGCAGCTCGTCGCGGCGCTTGGCCTTACGCCCGGCTGTTTTGTCGGCCTTGCCGCCGGCAAGCTCGCCGCCGCCCAGAAGACCGCGGGCGTGCTGCGCACCAAGCTCGGCGCGCTCTGCCCGGCGCATATGGACAAGGAGCAGTACAAGCTCTGCTGGATCGTCGATTTTCCGATGTACGAGATCGGTGAGGAGTCCGGCGAGCTGGAGTTCTGCCACAACCCCTTCTCGATGCCCGCTGGCGGTCTCGAGGTGCTGGAGAAGGCCGAGCGCGGCGAGATCGACCCGCTCGAGATCATGGCCAACCAGTACGACCTGGTCTGCAACGGCTATGAGAGCGCCTCCGGCGCGGTGAGAAACCACGACCCCGAGATCATGATCAAGGCCTTTGAGATGGTGCGTCTGGGCGAGGACGACGTGAAGAAGAAGTTCCCCGCCATGTACAACGCCTTCTGCTACGGCGCGCCCCCGCACGCGGGCTGCGCCCCCGGCATCGACCGCATCGTCATGCTGCTCACGGGCGAGGAGTCGATCCGCGAGGTCATCACCTTCCCGATGAACCAGAAGGCCCAGGATCTGATGATGGGCGCGCCCTCCGAGGTCACGCAGAAGCAATTGGATGAACTTCATATCGCGATCGTAGGAGAGGTCGAAGAATAAAGCCAACACTTACACAGCCGGAGAAAGCGATTCCTCCGGCTGTTTTAAGGAGGAAAGAGCATGCTTTCCCGTATCCGAAGCTTTTCCGTCAGCGGCGTGGGCGGCTTTGAGATCGCCGTTGAGGTGTACATCTCCGGCGGCCTGCCGGGCTTTGAGATCGTCGGATTGCCCGACGCCGCCGTCAAGGAGGCGCGCGAGCGCGTCCGCGCGGCGATCAAGAACACCGGCTTTCGTTTTCCTCCCAGCCGTCTGACGGTCAATCTCGCCCCGGCCGACCGGAAGAAGGCCGGTACGCTCTACGATCTGCCGATCCTCATCGGCATTCTGGCCGCCCAGGGCGAGATCAAGCAGCCGCAGGACGACTGTGCCTTTCTCGGCGAGCTTGCCATGGCCATCGCGGCGGAGAGATGCGGTGTGAAAAAGCTCTTTCTCCCCGCCGAAAACGCCTCCGAGGCCGCCTTTGCCGAGGGGGTCGAAGTATTCGGCGTGGAAAGCGTCGGGGAGCTGATTTCCCATCTGCGCGGCGAGCAAGAGCTCTCCCCTGCCGAAGCGCCTGTCCTCACGGCTGAGGATCTGGCGCTGCCGGATTTTGCCGACGTCAAGGGGCAGGAGAGCGTCCGGCGTGCCCTTGAGGTGGCCGCCGCGGGCGGGCACAACGTGCTTCTTGTCGGCCCGCCGGGCTCCGGCAAGTCGATGATGGCGCGCCGCCTGCCCTCGATCCTGCCGGACATGAGCCGGGAGGAGATGATCGAGGCAACCGAGATCCACTCGGTGGCCGGGCTGACCGGGAAGAAGAATCCCATCGTCTGCACGCGCCCCTTCCGCTCGCCGCATCACACGGTGTCGGGGCCGGGGCTCTCCGGCGGCGGCACGGTCCCCCGCCCGGGCGAGATCAGTCTGGCCCACACGGGCGTGCTGTTTTTAGACGAGCTGCCGGAGTTTCGCAGCGACGTGCTGGAGGTGCTGCGCCAGCCGCTCGAGGACGGCGAGGTCACGGTCTCGCGCGTATCGGGCTCCGTCACATTTCCCAGCCGCTTTATGCTGGTGTGTGCGATGAACCCCTGCCGCTGCGGCTGGTACGGCCACCCCTCGGGGCGCTGTCGCTGCAGCGAGACGGACGTGCGCCGCTATCAGAGCCGGATCTCCGGCCCGCTGCTCGACCGCATCGACATTATCACCGAGGTCCCGGCGCTGGAGTTTGACGAGCTGCGCCGCAGCAGCCCAGCCGAGAGCTCAAAGGAGATCAAAAAACGCGTGGACGCCGCGAGAGCGATCCAGCGCAGGCGCTTTGCCGAAAGCCGCACCGCCTGCAACGCCCGCATGACCAGCCGCGAGTTGCGCCGATTCTGCCCGCTCACGGCGGAGGGCGAAGAGCTGATGCACGGCGCGTTTGACGCCATGGGGCTTTCCGCCCGCAGCTATGACCGAATTTTACGCGTGGCGCGCACGATCGCCGATCTGGCCGGTTCGGATGAGATCCTGCCGGAGCATGTGGCCGAGGCCGTGCAGTACCGCGCTTATGATTTTACCAGCGGAGAGTGAGAAAAAAATGAAACGCCGCTTATTTCTTCTTGTGCTGTTGTGTATCCTTGTCTCGCTGCTCGCCGGCTGTGCCGGGGAACTGCCGGATCTGCCGCCGCTGCCGGGCAAAGAGACGCCCGACGCCGCGGAGGAACCGGTGATTGAAGCGGTCGCCGAGACGCCCGTTCCCACGCCTGCCGCCGTGCAGGAACTTTCCTTCTCCGTCACGCTGCCTGCCTCCGGGCAGGAGGGAGAGGAGACCGTTTGGTATTTCAGCCCCGCGGAGGAGTTTGACTGTGCCTTTTCCTATCCCTCCTACTGCCGGGTCTGGGTAGAGAAGGGCGCGCTTCGGCTCGACCCCGTTTGGTGCTTTGCGCGCATGTTCTTTACCTCTGTACGCAAAGACGCCGAGGGCGCGCCGGAGGAAATGACCGAGCTGCTCCAGCCCGGCAAATGGGGCGCCTCCCCCGCTGAGGGAACGGCCGGGAGCGGCTGGAGCGCGCTGCGGATGCTGCATCTGAAATACGACACCTGGCGCCGCTGGATCGCCTGGGAGACGCCCGAGCGTTATTACCTGCTCTATGGCTCCTGCTTTGACGGCCGGGAGGATGTGCCCGGCTCGGTCTTTGAGACCATCGCCGCCTCTTTCCTCACGAACGAAGAGCTGATCCACCCCGTCCCCGCCTACGGCGAGGCGCTTTATCAGACCGACAGCCTTACGCTCTCCTGCGCCGGGGCGCAGATCCGCAGCGGCGAGGAGGGGCTTTTCTTTGAGCTGCGTCTTTCCGCGGGCAATTCCGGCGACGAGCCCTGCGCCTTTTCTGTCTCCGCCCTTGAAGCGGACGGGAACACGATCCCCTTTGACGAACGCTTTTCCGTCAACGGCCATGAAGGAGGCCTCTGGCTCCTCACCCTGCCTCTCACAGCGGAGGGCGGCGATCTTGCGGAGGAACTGTCCTTCTCTGTCACGGCTGACGCGGCAGACGCTTCTGCGGCGCTCCCGGTCAGCATCCATATCACCCGATAAAGGAAGAAGCTATGAAAGAAATCATTCTCTGCAAGCTCGGCGAGATCGTCCTGAAGGGCCTCAACCGCAAGAGCTTTGAACAGAAGCTGCTGTCCAATCTGCGCCACAGTCTTTATTCTCTGGGCAACTACCGGGTCTGGTGCAGCCAGTCCACCGTGTATATCGAGGCCGGAGACGACGAGGCCGACATGGACGCCGCCTTTGAGGCTGCGAAAAAGGTATTCGGCATCATCAAGCTCTCCCGCGCGGCGGCCTGTGAAAAGGACAAGGATGCCATCGTCGAGTTGGCCAGGACTTATCTGCACGACGAGCTGATGCGTGCAAAGACCTTCAAGGTGGAGACCCGGCGCAGCGACAAGCGCTTCCCGCTGACGAGCATCGAGCTGAGCCAGTACGTCGGCGGCGAGCTGGCCGAGGCCTATCCCCACCTGCGCGCCGAGATGCACGCACCCGAGCTTGTCATCCATCTCGAGGTGCGCGACGTGGCGGCATACGTCCACGCCTCCCCTGTCGACGGCGCGGGCGGCATGCCCGTGGGGTCGAACGGCGTAGCGATCTCGCTGCTCTCCGGCGGGATCGACAGCCCCGTCTCGACCTATATGATCGCCAGGCGCGGCGTGCGCCTCGTGCCGCTGCACTTCTTCTCGTTCCCCTACACCTCCGAGGCGGCGAAGGAAAAGGTCGTCGAGCTGGCCCGGCTCCTGACGCCGTACTGCGGCAAGATGCCGCTGCTTGTCGTGCCCTTTACGCACATTCAGGAGCAGATCCGCGACAAGTGTCCCGAGGAATACTTCACGCTGATCATGCGCCGCTTTATGATGCGCATTGCCGAAAAAATCGCCGAGGCGCAGGGCGCGAAGGCCATCGTCACGGGCGAGAATCTCGGCCAGGTGGCCAGCCAGACGATGGAGGCCATGGCCTCGACCCAGGCGGTGATCTCGCTGCCCGTGCTCCAGCCGCTGATCGGCATGGACAAGGAGGAGATCGTGCGCTTCGCCCGCCGGATCGGCACCTTTGAGACCTCGATCCTGCCTTATGAGGACTGCTGCACCGTCTTTACGCCGCGCCACCCCAAGACTCACCCGAAGGTGGAGGAAGTCGAACGCGCCGAAAGGGAAATGGACGTTGACGGACTGGTAGCCGAGGCGGTCGCGGGCGTGGAAAGGATCATGGTGGGCAGATGAACACCAGGAGCTTTGACACCGAGATCCTCTCCGTGGGGACCGAGCTGCTGCTGGGCCATGTGACGAACACCGACGCGCGCGACATCTCCGAGATGCTCTCGAAGATCGGGATCAACGTGCGCTATCACACAGTCGTGGGCGACAACCCGGAAAGACTTCGCAAATGCGTGGAGATTGCCAAAAGCCGCGCCGACATCATCATCACGACCGGCGGACTGGGGCCGACCTGCGACGATCTGACCAAGCAGATCCTCGCCGAGGCCTTCGGTCTGCAGCTTGTGGAGAATGAGGCGGAGCGCGAGGGACTTTACGACTATATCAAATACAGCCGCAACTTCACGCCGAACAACTACGCCCAGGCCATGCTGCCCGATGGCTGCACGGTGTTCCACAACAACTGCGGCACCGCGCCGGGCTGCGCCTTTGAAAAGGACGGCAAGACCGTGATCATGATCCCCGGCCCGCCCAAGGAATGCCGCGCCATGTTTGCCGAGAGCGCCTTGCCCTATTTGCGGAAACTCTCCGGCGGACAGATCGTGTCCCACTCGCTGCGCATCTTCGGCATCGGCGAGAGCGCCGTGGACCAGATGTTCCGTGACGAAATGGATCGTATGACGAATCCCACGATGGCCCCCTACGCCAAGGAGTGCGACTGTCTGCTGCAGATCACGGCCAAGGCCGGCACCGCCGCCGAGGCGGAGGATATGATCCGCCCCGTGATGGAGAAGGCCGCCGCAAGGCTCGGCGAATACGTCTACGGCGTGGACGTGGAGTGCGTCGAAGAGGCCGTCTTCGCGCTGATGGAGCAAAACGGCATGACCTTTGCCGCGGCCGAGAGCTGCACCGGCGGCGAGGTCGCCAAGCGCTTTACCGACATTCCCGGCGCCAGCGCCCATTTCCTGGGCGGCGCCGTGACCTATACCAATGACATGAAGGCCAGACTTCTCGGCATCGATAGCGCGCTGATCGCGTCAAAGGGCGCGGTGAGCCATGAGGTAGCCTATGAGATGGCCGCACGCATCCGGGAGATTTCCGGCGCGGACATCGGCGTGGGCGTCACGGGTCTGGCCGGGCCGGACGGCGACGGCGTGCACGAGGTCGGCACGGTGTTCGTCTCGATGGCGGCAAAGGACGGCGTATGGGTGCGCGAGCTGCATTTGGGCGAGCACCGGACGCGCAGCTTTATCCGCCGCATGGCGGGCAACCACGTCTATGACATGATGCGCCGCTATATGACGGGATTGAAAGTTATCCCTTGAAATACCGCGGCGTAAGTGTTACAGTATCCACGTTGAGCAAAGTTCCATTGAATTGATAAATAAATTTTTCATTGGAGGCACAAAAACTATGTTTGAGAACCTGATCGAGATCCTGAAGGCAAATCCCCGCAAGATCGTGTATACCGAGGGCACCGACGCCCGTATTCTGGAGTCCGCCGCGCGTCTGAAGAAGGACGGCTTCCTCACGCCCGTTCTCGTCGGCGAGGTCGAGGCCGTGAAGGCCGCTGCCGCAAAGGGCGGCTTTGACATTGACGGTCTGGAGATCATCGATCCCAAGACCTATGGCAAGATGGACGAAATGGTCGAGACGATGGTCGCGCTCCGCAAGGGCAAGATGACCGCGGAGGAATGCCGCGCCAATCTGCTCAAGAGCAACTACTTCGGCACGATGCTCGTCAAGATGGGCGTGGCCGACGCGCTGCTGGGCGGCGCCACCTATTCGACGGCCGATACCGTCCGCCCCGCGCTGCAGCTGGTCAAGACCCGCAAGGGTGCCAATCTCGTCAGCTCCTGCTTTATTCTGGTCAAGGAAGGCGCCCCGATGCTCTGCATGGGCGACTGCGCGATCAACATCAGCTATGAGGATCGCCTCGACAAGGAAGGCAACGTTGTCCTCTCCGCCGCGGCCCAGCTCGCCGAGGTCGCCGTTGAGACCGCCAAGACCGCCAAGGTCTTCGGCATGGATCCGAAGGTCGCGATGCTGTCCTACTCCACCAAGGGCTCCGGCAAGGGCGCGAACGTCGATCTCGTCCGCAACGCCACCGCCATCGCCAAGGAAATGGCCCCCGAGCTGGATCTCGACGGCGAGATGCAGTTCGACGCCGCCGTCTCCCCGGTCGTCGGCCAGCTGAAGTTCCCCGGCAGCAAGGTCGCCGGCTTCGCCAACACCTTCATCTTCCCGGAGATCCAGTCCGGCAACATCGGCTACAAGATCGCCCAGCGTCTCGGCGGTTACGCCGCCTACGGCCCGATCCTGCAGGGTCTCAACGCGCCGATCAACGACCTTTCCCGCGGCTGCGACGCCGAGGAAGTCTACCAGATGTCCATCATCACCGCAGCTTTGGCCTGACGGCAGTTTTTATTCGTTTTCAACTAAAGGGCGGCCTCCGGCCGCCCTTTTGAGGTTAGAAGTATGGAGCACGAAACATACATGCGCATGGCGATGGAGCTGGCGCGTCAGGCTGCGGCGGAGGGCGAGGTGCCCGTGGGCTGCGTGATCGCGGACGGTGGCGGGAACGTGATCGGCCGCGGCCGCAACCGGCGCGAGGAGTCCTCCGACGCTACCGCGCACGCCGAGATCGAGGCGATCCGCCAGGCCGGAGAGGCTGTCGGCAGCTGGCGGCTGGACGGCTGCACGCTCTACGTCACGCTCGAGCCCTGCCCCATGTGCGCCGGGGCCATCATCAACAGCCGCATCCCCACGCTCGTCTACGGCGCGGCGGATGCTGTTTCCGGTTCCTGCGGCAGCGTGATCGACCTGTTTTTCGAGCGCTACGGCCATCACCCCACGGTCTATGCCGGCGTGCTGGCGGAAGAGGCCGCCGAACTGCTGCGGAGCTTCTTTTCCGCACTGCGGTGAAAGCGGAATATTTGCATCAAAAGCAAAACATTTTTCAGGGAAAAAGGCAAAACGATGATTTGTTTCATCCAAACGAATCGTCGTTTTTCTGCTTTTTGCACGCATGATCTCCCTTTTTTTCAGCAAATCGCTGAAATGTTCGATAGCTTTTGACAAAGAAATAACAATATGCTTTAATAATGCGTAGGTTTTTACCCTGTTTTTCGCACGAAAGGCTGTTCTTGTGTAGGAATTTTGACAAGGGATTTGTCCGGTTTGTAGGTTTGTCAATGATGTGTGACAGAGTCGGGAAAAGAAGAAAGAGCCTGTTTAGGTGAAAGCCAGCCGAGGGGACGCATGGGGAAATCGTTGTATTTTCTGTTCCAAACAGCAAGCTGCTTCTGGA
>CAMHER010000079.1 GCA_946184215.1 uncultured Clostridia bacterium
GTTGAGAAGTTCAAGGCACTTGTTGAGGCTAATGGTACGCTCGACGAAATCGAGGAGATGGGTAAGCGCAAGCTCGCTTACGAGATCAACTACATTTCCGAAGGCTACTATGTCCTCATGAAGTTCACCAGCGCCCCGGAATTCCCGGCCGAGCTGGACCGTATCCTCGGGATCACCGACGGCATCCTGCGTCGCCTGATCACCATGCGCGCGGAATAAGGAGAGGCACATGCTCAACCACATCACGATCATGGGCCGTCTCACCCGCGATCCGGAGCTCCGGATGACCCAGTCCCAGACGCAGGTCGCGTCCTTCACGCTCGCTGTTGACCGCGATTTCGGCGGCCGCGACGGCGGGGAGAAGCAGACCGACTTCATCGACTGCGTTGCATGGCGTCAGACCGCCGAGTTCGTCAGCAAGTATTTTACCAAGGGCCGCATGGCGGTCGTCTCCGGACGGCTGCAGAGCCGGAAATGGGAAGACCGTGACGGCAACAAGCGGACCAGCTGGGAAGTCGTTGTTGACAACGTTTACTTCGGCGACAGCCGCCGCGACGGCGCAGAATCTACCGACAGCCGCAGCAGCTTTGCGAGCTACGAAGCGCCGAAGAGCAGCCCCAGGGCCTCTTCCCCGTTTGAAGAGCTCGAGGGCGACGACGGCGAGCTGCCGTTCTAAGGAATAAAAAAAGGAGGATACAGCTTTGGCTTTCGATAAAAACACCCCCAAGAACCATAAGCGCAGAAAAGTCTGCCAGTTCTGCGTCGACAAGGCCACCTTTATCGACTATAAGGACACGGCAAAGCTCCGCCACTACCTGTCCGAGCGCGGCAAGATCCTGCCCCGCCGCACGACCGGTACCTGCGCGATGCATCAGCGCGAGCTGACCGAGGCGATCAAGCGTTCCCGCCAGATCGCTCTTCTGCCCTACGTTCTCGACTGATTATCTCGATACGCAAACGTCCCTTCCCGACCGGGAAGGGACGTTTTTTCTTTTCGCTGTATCGCGCCGCTCAGCGCAGGTCCGCCGTCTCGCGCAGATAGTCCGCCAGCACGCTCTCGCTGGCCGCGGCGACGACAGTGCTCTTCTCCGCCGTGAGGGCGAGGGGGCTGCCGTCGGCTCTGCGGCACACGCCGCCCGCCTCTTCCACGATCAGCGCCCCGGCGGCGTAATCCCACAGCGACAGATCCAGCTCGAAATACAGCCCCGCGCGCCCGGCGGCCACACTGCACAGATCCAGCTCCGCCGTGCCCTCGCGCCGCACGTCCAGGCTCTTCTCAAACATCCGCCGCGCCAGCGCGAAGGTCTTGTCCGACAAATCGGGCCGGTAGGGCGCCGTGCCGAAGCAGACCACGCTGTTTGCAAGCTCATCCTCCGCCGTGCGGATCTCGCGGCCGTTGAGGAAGGCCCCGCCGCCGCGGACGGCGTGGAACATCTCACCGAGATAGGGGTTGCAGACCGCCGCGGCCTGCACCGCGCCCTTCTCGGCATAGGCCACGGAAATACAGCTGTGGGAAAAGCCGCGGACAAAGTTCATCGTGCCGTCGATGGGGTCGATGATGAACAGCTGCGGTGAGTCGAGCTTTTCCCGCTCGTTCATCTCCTCGCAGAAAAAATGCGCCTCCGGCACGGCGGCGCGCAGCTCGTCCATTAAAAGCTGTTGCACGGCCCGGTCGTACTGGGTCACCACATCCCGGGCGCCGCTTTTGCGCTCGGTCATCACGCCGTGGGCGTGAAGGATCAGCTCGGCGGCCTTGCGCTCCGCCGCCTGCATAACCGTACAGATCTCGTTGCTTGTCATGGTTTTCCCCCATCCTTTCAAAGCTGAAAACAGTATAGCACGGGAAGCGAAGGAAAGAAAGAGGGAGGAGAAAATGCAGTTCGTTCCGCATAATGAGGACAGAATGGCGAAAAGCTAAAACGCTTTTCGCCGCCCAGCTTTGCTGCGCCCCAAAGCCTGTATGCGCAGCTGTGCACGCCTCTCCGGCGACGGAGAGGCCTTTTCTTTACGAAACGGCATCGGGCCGTGACAAAACAAAGTCCTTCAAATGGGACAGTACTTTGTGTTATACTGAAAAAAGAGAAAAAGAAACGGAGGGACGGACATGGCCAGAAGCCAGAAACAAAAGCTCAAGCTGCTGTACCTGATGCGCTTTCTGCTGCAAAGCTCCGACGAGCAGCATCCCGTCGGCATCGCGCAGATGGTGGAGGAGCTTGACGCCCGCGGCATCGCCGCCGAACGCAAGAGCCTGTACGCCGACCTGGAGGCGCTGCGGGAATTCGGGCTGGACATCGTGCAGGCGCGGGGGAAGACCGTGGGCTATTACATCGGCACCCGCGACTTTGAGCTGCCGGAGCTCAAGCTGCTGGTGGACAGCGTCCAGTCCTCCAAATTCATCACGCAGAAAAAGACCCTTGCCCTGATCCGGAAGATCGAGAGCCTGGCCAGCGTCCACGACGCCGCGGCGCTGCAGCGGCAGGTCTACGTCCGCAACCGGGTCAAGAGCATGAACGAGAGCGTGTATTACAACGTCGACGAAATTTCCTCGGCCATCACGGCGGACAGGAAGATCCGCTTCCGCTATTTCGAATACACCGTGGCCAAGGAGCGGCGCTACCGCCACGACGGCGCCTGGTATGAGCTCAGCCCCTGGGCGCTGATGTGGGACGACGAGAACTATTACATGCTGGCCTTTGACACGTCCACCGCCCAGATCCGCCACTACCGCGTGGACAAGATGGCGCAGATCTCCGCCTGCGAGTGCTTCCGTGACGGCCGGGAGACCTTTGCGCAGCTGGACATGTCGGCCTATTCCAAAACGGTGTTCGGCATGTTTGCCGGGCGTCCGGAGACGGTCCGGCTGCGCTTCACCAACCGCCTGGCCGGCGCGGTGATCGACCGCTTTGGCCGGGACGTGATGCTGATCCGCGAGGACGAGGAGCATTTTTCCGTCTCGATCGAGGCGGTGGTCAGCCCGCAGTTTTACGCCTGGGTCTTCGGCTTCGGAGACGAGGCGGAGATCCTGTCGGGCGAAGGCGTACGCCGGGGCATGGCAGACATGGCCGCGCGGGTGCTGGAAAAGTACGCGGAGAAATAAAGAGCGGAGGACAGCGACATGGCTCAGCGAACGATCCATTATCTCCTGGGGGAGGAATTGATCCCCCTCGGCATCCGGGACGCAGACCGCTTCCGGATCGGCAATCTGCTGCCGGATGCCATCGAGGATCTGGTCTTTCGCGCGCAGACGCACTATCAGATCGACACGGTGAAGGGCGGCAAAAGCCTGCGGTTTTCCGATTTTGAGCGCTTCCGGCGGAATTTCTCCCCGCTCGTCGAGACGGACGGTCTGTATCTGGGCTATTACATGCACCTGGTGGAGGACGCCTGTTACCGGATCTTCTGGCAGAAGGTGCGGCTCTTTGAGCGCGACATGACCCGCGAAAAGGTTGCGATCCTGCACAACGATTATCATCTGCTCAACGCCTATATCGTCTCGCGCTACCATATCCGGGACGAGCTGGTGTGGCCGGAGGGCTTTGAAAGCGAACCGGTCAACCGGATCTACCCCTTCCTGCTGCGGGATTTTCTCTCCGAGATGCGCGGCGATTTCACCGAACATCCGGAGGGGAAAACGGTCTATATGACCGAAGCGCTGCTGGAGGAATATCTCTCCGACACGCGCGGCGTCTGCCGCGACGCGCTGCGCCGCATCCTCACAGGCGGCGAGCCGCTTGACCCCATGAGCCTCACCTGGTAGCAGGGCGGCGGACTTGACAGCGGCCGGGCGGCGAGGCTATACTGGGAAAAAGAGAGCCTGCTCTCATGAAAAAAAGGAGATAGGAAACATGAAAAAATGGATGAGCATTCTGCTGCTGGCCGCGATGCTGCTGGCTCTGGCGGCCTGCGGAAACGCCGCGCCGTCGTCTGACGTGGCCTCAAGCATGGAAAAGATCAAGGACGCGGTCCCGGCCCAGGAGGAAGTCGCTCCTGCGGAAGAGGCTGCTCCTGCGGAAGAGGCCGCTCCTGCGGAGGAGACCGCCCCTGCGGAAGAGGCTGCCCCTGCGGAAGAGACCGCCCCGGCGGAGGAGACCGTCGAAGCGGAGGAGATGATCGGAAGCAAGGACGGAAACAGCTATTCCAACAAAACCATCGGTATCCGCGCCGAATTCCCGGACACCTGGTCGGTCCTTGACGACGAGCAGACGGCCCAGGTGGTCGGCGCCGTGGCGGACAGCTTCTCCGAGACGGACCTGGCCGATCAGCTGCGTCAGAGCGGCTCGCTCTACGATCTGTACGCGATGGCGCTGGATCAGAGCGGAGACAACGTGAACGTGGTGATCGAAGATCTGGGCGTTGTCTACGGCCTCGTGATCGATGAGGCAAGGTATCTCGAGCTGGCGGAAAAGCAGCTTGGCACTACGCTTGAGCAGATGGGCATAACGGACGTCAAGCTGGATAAGCAGAACTATTCCTTTGCCGGACAGGAGCGCCTTTCCGTTTTCATCACGGGCAATTACAGCGGCGTGCCCATATACGAGCGCATGGTGCTGATCAAGGCCGGCAGCTATATGAACGTGATCACGGCCTTCTCGCTGGACGAGGCACGGCTGGACGGCATTATGGGCTTCTTCGAGGCATACGAGGGATAAATAGCAACCGACATACGGCATCAAAAAAAGACGGGTTATCCCGTCTTTTTTGTTATTCCGTGTCGACTTCCTTCGGTTCATACAGCTTTCCGATCGCGTCGAAGCCCTGGGGGCGATAGGTGACGGAGGAGATGCGCTTTGGCGGAAGACCGTATTTGGCACTATAGCCGAAGAGATTGATATAGCGGGCGAGATCGTCTTCCTCGGCGTCCATCGCCTCCAGCAGCTCGAAGGTCGCGCGGGTGTCGTCGATGGCCCGGTGCGTGTTCTGCGAGACGAGCGAATAAGCCTCCACCGCGTCCGCAAGCCGGTGCGGGTAGGGACGCCGGTCCTTGTAGACCGTCAGCGCGTCCAAAAAGCGCACGCCGCGCAGCTGTCCGGCCAGGCCGTAAGCGTCCAGCAGATAGTACAGGAATACCAGGTCGAACTGGGCGTTATAGGCACACACGAGCGTCCGCCCGTGGCCCAGCATGTCCGAGAGCGCCCCGGCAGCCTCTTTTTTGCTCACGCCGGCGGAAAGATCGTCTTCCGTGATGCCGGTCAGCTCCGTGATCTTTTCCGGCAGCAGCTTGCCGGGAGAGAGGCGGATGAACGCGTCGTACTCCTCCGCGATACCGTCTGCGGTCACGCGCAGCATGGCCAGCTCGATCACCTCGTCGCGGCGGGGCGAAAAGCCCGTCGTCTCGGTGTCGAGCACGACGAGCGAGTCAAATTGTGCAAACAGACTCTTCAGCATATCTTTCTCTTTCCAGACAGAACACGGCAGGGGTATCAGAAGACCCCTGCCGGAAGCTGTTTTCTTACTTGATAATGGCGTTGACCTTCTCTTCGATCTGACGGGCAATGTTCTCGGGCACGATGCCGCCCTTGACGACCTTGTCGAAGATCTCACCGCAGCTCTTCTTGTTGAACAGCTTGATGGGGTACTTCAGCAGCTGGGGCGCGTATTCCTTGATGACGGCGGCGGTCTTTTCGTTGTCGAAAAGCTCTTTGACGGTAAGAGTTCTGAAATCCATGACAAAGCTCCTTTTCTGTTAAGATGCTTTTATTATAGCGCAAATGCACCGGGAATCAATTCCCTTTTTGTGAACAACAGATCCGGGGCCGTCACTTCCGGCCCCGGATCTGTTTCTTACTTTTTCTTTTTTCCGAAGATGCTTCCGAAACCGGAGGAGCCTCCGTCGTACTCGCCCATCGAGGCGGCGAACTGGCGCAGCAGCTCCTTCTGCGAGCCGGTCAGCCCTTTGGGCACCTTGACGTTCACGGTGACGAACTGATCGCCGCGCCCCGAGCCGCGCAGATAGGGGATGCCCTTGCCGCGCATGCGGAAGGTCGAGCCGGGCTGCGTGCCCTCGGGAATGGTCAGCTTGACGTTGCCGTCGAGCGTCGGGACCTCGATCTCGGCGCCGAGCGCCGCCTGGGCGTAGGAGATGTCCTGCATCAGCAGCACCGAGTTGCCGTCACGCTCAAAGCGGGCGTGGGGGCGCACGATCACGCCGACCAGCAGATCGCCGGCCGGGCCGCCGTTGATGCCGTCGTTGCCCTGGCCGTGAAGAGAAATGGCCTGGCCGTCGTCGATGCCGGCGGGTATGTTCACGCTGATCTTGTGCTGACGGCGGACGCTGCCCATGCCGCGGCAGGTCTTGCAGGGCTGGTGGATGATCCTGCCCGTGCCCCGGCACTTCTGGCACGGGGAGGTGGACTGGGCCATGCCGAACGGTGTGCGCTGGGTGGTGCGCACGGTGCCGCTGCCCTTGCAGTCCGGGCAGATCTCCGGCGTCGTGCCGGGGGCGCAGCCGCTGCCCTTGCAGTCGGCGCACTTCTCCACGCGGCCCACCGTGACCTCCTTCTTGCAGCCGAAGGCGGCCTCCTCAAAGGAGATGTTCACGCTGGCGCGCAGATTGTCGCCGCGGCGCGGCGCGTTGGGATTGCTGCGCGCGGAGCCGCCGAAGCCGCCGCCGAAAAAGCTGGAGAAGATGTCGCCCAGGTCGCCGAAATCGCCGAAGCCCTCAAATCCGCCGCCGCCGAAGCCGGCGGAGGGATCAAAGGCGGCGTGGCCGAACTGGTCGTACTTCGCGCGCTTGTCGTCGTCCGAGAGGATCTCGTAGGCCTCATTGATCTCCTTGAAGCGCTCCTCGCAGGCCTTGTCACCGGGGTGCAGGTCGGGATGGTTCTCCTTGGCAAGTTTTCTGTATGCTTTTTTGATTTCCTCGGCGCTTGCGCCCTTCTGCAGGCCGAGCACCTCGTAATAATCGCGTTTTTCTGCTGCCATTGTATCCTCACATGCTGCGGTCATAAAACCGCTCTTTGAGGCGGAGAGTTCTCCGCCTCAAAGAATGAAATGTTGATGATTCTGCTCTTCACAGCCCGCCTCCCCCTTTCGGGAAGGCCTTGGCGTCTTACTTCTTGTCGTCGTCCACAACGGTGTAGTCGGCGTCGTAGTAGT
Organism: uncultured Clostridia bacterium; assembly: GCA_946184215.1. Classification (GTDB taxonomy): domain Bacteria; phylum Bacillota; class Clostridia; order Oscillospirales; family Oscillospiraceae; genus Limivicinus. The sequence continues at coordinate 7,096 of CAMHER010000079.1, forward strand.
CCTGGCCGCCGCCCGGCTGACCGCCCTGCGCTCCGCCCGCCTGGGAGGGATCAAAGCCCTGTGCGCCCTGCGGGTTGGCCGCCTGGTACATCTTCTCGCTGACCTTGTAGAAGGCCTGCGTCAGCTCCTCGGTCGCACTCTTGATGGCCGCGCTGTCGGTGCCGGTCAGCGCCGTCTTCAGCGCCTGCAGCTTGCCCTCCACCTCACTCTTGTCGGCGGGGTCGAGCTTGTCGCCCATCTCGGCAAGGGTCTTCTCGGTCTGGTAGACCATCTGGTCGCCGGCGTTGCGGGTGTCGACCTCGTCCTTGCGCTTCTTGTCCTCGGCGGCGTACATCTCGGCCTCCTTGACGGCCTTGTCGATGTCCTCCTTGGACATGTTGGACGAAGAGGTGATCGTGATGTGCTGCTCCTTGCCGGTGCCGAGATCCTTGGCCGAGACGTTCACGATGCCGTTGGCGTCGATGTCAAAGGTGACCTCGATCTGCGGCACGCCGCGGCGCGCCGGGGCGATGCCGTCGAGCTGGAAGCGGCCGAGGCTCTTGTTGTAGGCGGCCATCTCACGCTCGCCCTGCAGGACGTTGACCTCGACGGAGGTCTGGTTGTCCGCGGCGGTGGAGAAGACCTGACTCTTCTTGGTGGGGATCGTGGTGTTGCGCTCGATCAGTCTGGTGCACACGCCGCCGAGCGTCTCGATGCCGAGGGACAGCGGGGTGACGTCCAGCAGAAGGATGCCCTGCACGTCGCCGCCCAGGACGCCGCCCTGGATGGCCGCGCCGATTGCGACGCACTCGTCCGGGTTGATGCCCTTGAAGCCTTCCTTGCCGGTCAGAGACTTGACCATCTCCTGCACGGCGGGGATACGGCTGGAGCCGCCGACGAGCAGCACCTTGCTGATCTCGCTGGGGTTCAGGCCGGAGTCGG
>CAMHER010000080.1 GCA_946184215.1 uncultured Clostridia bacterium
AGCTCCAGCTCCGCGCCCGAGATGACGAAGAACAGCACCAGCAGCGGCGCGCTCCAGCGGTCGGCGTTGTGCATGATCTCGTCCGACAGCGGGCAGAGGTTGCAGAACACACTGCCGAGCATCATGCACACCAGCAGCGAGGAAAAACCGACCGTGGCCTTGCCGGCCGGCAGCTTGAGCATCGAGAGCGCGACCGTGAGGAACACGAAGGAAATGCTCATGGCGACGCGGTTGCGGTTGGAATGGAAGATCGGCTCGAGCTTCGAGAGCACAAAGCCCGCCAGCGCGCCGAGCAGCAGCGAGCAGAGGATCTCAAGCAGGGGATTGACCAGCACGCCGTAGATGTCGACCGTCCCGCTGCCGAGCGCGCGGGCCACGCCGAAGGAGACGGCGAAGAGGATCAGACCCACCGCGTCGTCGAGGGCGACGATCGGAAGCAGCAGATCGGTCAGCTTGCCCTTGGCCTTGTACTGGCGTACGACCATCAGCGTGGCGGCCGGCGCGGTCGCGGCGGCGATGGCGCCCAGCGTGATGGCCGCGGGGATCGAGAGCGCCGCGGGGAACAGGAAGTGTACGCCCAGCAGTGCCAGATCGACCAACAGCGCCGTCACCACGGCCTGCAGCACGCCGATGATCAGCGCCTGCCGTCCCGTCTCGCGCAGCTGCGAGAGACGGAACTCGTTGCCGATGGAAAAGGCGATAAAGCCCAGCGCGATGTCCGAGATGGCGCCGAGCGCCCCCAGCTCCTCAAAGCTGTGGAAGCCGAGACCCAGAATGTTCAGCCCGCCGAGCAGGCTCGGCCCGATCAGCACGCCGGCGACCAGATAGGCCGTCACGTCCGGCAGACGGAATTTGTTGCCCAGACGCGTCAGCATCAGACCTACGAATATGGCCACGGAAATATTCAGCAATTCATGCAAAACAGAGCATCTCTTTTCCTTATAAATTTTACAGCCTGCGCATTATAACGCGCAGCGGGATAAATTGCAAGCGAAACCGCGCTTTTCTTCGGCGGCGGGGAAAGAGCGGCGAAGGCTCTTGTTTCGCGGAGTGCGATGTGCTATAATACGCGAGGAAAGTTTTGTAACCCCCTCTCCTGCCCGGACCGGGCAAGAGGAGGAAAAGGAGGTTTATCCATGAAAAAAGTTTTATCCCTTCTTCTTGCCGTTATGCTGCTGGCCGTGTGCCTGGTACCCGCCGTCATGGCGGAGGGCGGCCCCAGCCGCGAGGATATGCGCGGCTTCGGCGACATCGCCGTGCCGAAGAGCGGCTCCTGGCTTCCCGACTATGAGACCCGCTATGTCTGCTCCTCCGGCGGCGTGGCCGCGTTCCTGTTCAAGGCACCCAAGCTGGATATGGAGCTGTACTTTGACGACGTGCTGGAGGGCACGGAGCTGACCGTGCTCGCCAAAGAAAACGAGTTCTACCTCGTCAAGATGTCCGGCCACCGTCTCGGCTGGATCTGCGTGGGACAGACGTCCGAGAACACCGAACTGCTGGACTCCGTGCCGGATATGATGGAAAACAGCTGGATCTATCAGATGGGCGAGGGCGAGAAGAACACCTTCAGCATCGACTTCGGTGAGAAGCGCATTGCCGAGCTGACGCGCCAGTCTGACGGCGCGAAAGTCCGCTCCGGCTGGATCCTCAGCGGCCGCCGCGTCTGGGTCAACGAGCGCTACTTCATCTGGGACGGCGAGCAGTTCGTCTCCCGCGATGAATACTGGACCCCTCAGGGCATGACCCGCTTCACGATCACCCTTGACAAGACCGCCAATGCGGGCTGATATCGGCAAAAAACAAACAGAACAAACAGAAAAGGAAGGGATAGGATCCCTTCCTTTTTGTTTTCTTTTTTTCGTTTCTCTCCCCGGCGCTTACGCACGCTCGGCCTGCCGCGCCGTGACACGGCGGATCACAAACAGCGTTGCCCCCGTCAGCACGATGCCGATGATAAGGCAGACGACCACGTTTTGCACAAAGCCTGCGATGAGATAGCTCACAAAGCTCACGCCCGCCACGGTCAGCACATAGGGCAGCTGGGTGGAAATGTGGCTGATGTGGTCGCACGCCGCGCCGGCCGAGGCCATGATCGAGGTGTCGGAGATCGGCGAGCAGTGGTCGCCCATGACCGCGCCGGCCAGGCACGCGGACACGCCGATGATCAGCAGCGTGCTGTCCGCGGGGAAGACCTTGGTGACGATGGGCAGCAGGATGCCGAAGGTACCCCAGGAGGTGCCGGTGGAAAAGGCCAGGCCGCAGGCCACCAGGAAAATGATGGCGGGCAGCAGGTTGTACAGCCCCGCCGAGGCGCTGTCCATCACGCTGTAGACATAGTCCGCCGCGCCGAGCATCCCGGTGATGTTCTTCAGCGTCACGGCGAAGGTCAGGATCAGCAGAGCCGGGACCATGGCGATAAAGCCCTTCGTGATGCAGCCCATGGCCTGCTTGAAGCTGAGCAGCCGACGGCAGAAGAAGTAAATAAAGGTGAACAGCAGCGCGATCATCGAGCCCCAGGGCAGACCCACGGAGGCGTCCGTGGCGGCAAAGGCCTCGGCAAAGGGAACGCCGGAGAAGAAGCCGCCCACATACAGCATACCCAGCACGCAGCAGACGATCAGCACCGCAACGGGCAGCAGCAGGTCGATCACGCGGCTGCGGGGATTGGAGGCCACCTCGTCGGACCCGGACGCGCCGGCCTCGGCGGTAAAGAGATCGCCCAGCTCCTGCGCGTTCTTCTCGTGCGTGCGCATCGGGCCATAGTCAAACTTCATCAGCGTCAGTCCCAGCAGGAACACGATGGTCAGCAGGCTGTAGAAGTTCCAGGGGATGGCCCGCACAAACAGCTCCGTGCCGCTCATTACGCCCTCGTCCACGATGCCGGATACCGCCGCAGCCCAGGAGGAGATCGGCGCGATCATACAGATCGGCGCCGCCGTCGCGTCGATGATATAGGCCAGCTTCGCCCGGGAGATGCGGTGGCCGTCGGTCACAGGGCGCATGACGCTGCCCACGGTGAGACAGTTGAAATAATCGTCCACAAAGATCAGCACACCAAGCAGGATCGTCGAGAGCATCGCGCCGACGCGGGTCTTCACGTGCGCCTGGGCCCAGCGGCCGAAGGCGGCGGAGCCGCCCGCGCTGTTGAGAAGCGCCACGATGATCCCCAGCAGGATCAGAAACAGAAAAATACCCACGTTCCAGGCGTCAGCCACGCCGGAGATCAGGCCGTCGTTGATGATCGTGTTCAGCGCGCCGATGGGCGAGAAGTTCGCCACCAGCAGTCCGCCGACGACGATGCCGAGGAAAAGCGAGGAATAGACTTCCTTTGTGATCAGCGCAAGCGCGATCGCGATGATGGGGGGCAGCAGCGCCCAGATGGTACCGTACATGAGAGGAGCCTCCTGAAAAAAAGAATGTCATGAACAGAGCAGATACTGTTCATGACAAGCGCGCCTCATACGGCAGATGTCTGACAGCTCTCCGCCCCTGAAAAGGAGCGACAGTCCGCCGGATGTTCTCCTGCGGCCCAGGCATATCCGTCCGGGAAGGCGGATACCCTTCGGCGGAAAACCCTTTCGCTCTCCGCGGTCCCCGCCGCCTGAAAGGAAGAGCTACTGATTTTTTCCGCGCCTCTATCATACTTTGTTCAGTTGTATTCATTATAATCCGTTTCTCCTTCCTGTCAAGACGGGAAGAACAAGCCGGGAAAAGATTGTAAAAACTGACGCATTTTGACGCTTGCGGGAATAAATCAGCTGTACAGCATGACAAACGACGGCGGCTGCGCCGCAAAGAAAATGTATATTTATTCCATGCAAAGAAAAAAGCGCGGACCGGAAAAGCTCCGATCCGCCAAAACAGGGTTGTGGGATAAAGATATGAGCCGGTTCCTTCCGCAGAAGGAACACTTGGATAAGCTGTGATGCAACCATACCGCGTTTTGGCGCTTTTGTAAAGAGCGAACGGGCACTAGTTTTGTCGAATGTATTATTTCTTTTAAAATGGGCATACTGACAGGGAAACCAATCGAGAGGAGAATGTTTTCATGCTTATGGATCGCATTGCTTTGGCGCTGCTGATCGTCGGCGGCGTCAACTGGGGCAGCGTCGGGCTGTTTCGTTTCGACATCGTCGCCTGGCTCTTCGGCGGGCAGACCGCCACGGTCAGCCGCGTTGTCTATACGCTGGTGGGCCTGGCGGCGCTCTGGTGCGTCTCGCTGCTGTTCCGCAGTGACGCCATCACCGACGAGGCATAATAAAAAAGAGAGTGCAGACGCACTCTCTTTTTTATTACCGGAAGAGCAGATATCCGCACAGCGCAAGCTGCGCCGCGGCGAGCAGCGGAAAGCAAAGGCGAAAAGCCAGGTGCCTTGTTTTGTGATGAAAGACAAACATCCCGATGGTTCCGCCCACGGCGCCGCCGAGCAGGGCAAAGACGAAGAGCGTCCTTTCGCTGATGCGCCACCCTCCCCGCCGGGCCCTGTTCTTGTCAAGGCCCATCATACAAAAGAGGAAGGCGCTCATCACAGCCAGAAAAACCGCCAGATATTGCCACAGAGGGGCGGAGAGCGTCGGCATCTCAGTCCTCCTCCAGCGCGCCGAAATACCAGCCGGACACGCCGTTGTGCTTGACGAAAAAGCCGCGTGAGCAGCGCTCGACGATGCTGACCGTGTCGCCCTTTCGAAGCGGCAGTACATAATCGGTGCAGTCGTTGCAGCCCGTGATCTCCTGATCGGTGAAAAGGTATTTCGTCAGGATCTCCATTTCATAGCCGGTGCGGACGTGGCGGCAGAGCGAAAACTCCTCGCCGCGCCGCAGCACCTGCACCTCGCTGTCGCCCCAGCGGATGTAATAGGACTTCCCGCCGCCTTTCTGGTCATCCAGGACCCGGGCTGTGGGGAAGGGATCGTAGGCGACGGATGAAAAATCCTCGCTGTCCTCGCGGGGGATGACAAGGGCGTTGAGCTGCCCGTCGTCCTTGAGCACGCAGCCGCCGTCGATGGAGATGATGTGCCGCTCGCGGTCGATGATCGGGTTTGCGTCGACAAGGTTCTCCCGGTAGAGCATGACCGGCCAGTGACCCACGACGACCCACTTGGAAAAGCGCTCGTCGTGGCGCAGAAAGTTGTCATACTTCACCAGCTCACCGGGGCGGTGCTGCTCCAGCGGCTTGTCCGCGTGCACGCCCGCGTGGGCGAAGATGAAGTGATCCGTTTCAATAGCATGGGGGATGCGCGAGAGAAAATCCCATTCTGCGGCAAAGGGTTCCCTCAGCGCGGCCTTGAGCGCCGTGAAATCCTCCTCCCGCGGGCTGCGGCCGATTGCGGCGCACATATCCCAGATAAGGCCGCAGCCGCGCCAGAGAACGTAATCCCGGATGCGGCGGTCCGTTTCCCGGTCCATGGAAAAGATCTCGGCCCACTCGTCGCAGTTGCCGCAAACGGCCTTTGCACGCCCTTCGGCGCACAGCGACATGACATAGTGCAGCGTATCCAGGCTACGGGCGCCCTTTTCCAGAAAGTCGCCGTCGAAGATGACAAGGTCATCCCCGCCGAAGCCGGCCTTTTCCAGCACGCCGTGCAGATAGGGCAGATTGCCGTGCACGTCCGCGATGACAAGGATCCGCCGCTGCGGCGCGACGGACAGATGCTCGATCCTGGCTTTTTTCTCAGACATGGCTCTCTCCAAACCGGTATTCCATCAGATACAGCTTCCCGAAGCGTCCGCGCTCATACGACAGACGCCGGAAGCCGTGCTTTTCGTAAAAGCGCAGGGCGCGTGTGTTGTCCTCGGCCACCTGCAGACGCACGCTGCGGCGGCCCATGATCGAATAGTGCATCAGCGCGCGGCCCAGCAGCTGCACACCCAGCTCCCGTCCGCGGTAAGGCTCCTCCAGATACAGCAGGCTGATCCAGCCGTAACCGGCGTGGGCGCCGCGGCGGCTGTCCAGGTCGATCAGCCCCGCGCTCTTCCCGGCGTCAAAAATCCGGATGATGGCTTCGGGGTCGTCGCCGTGGTGCTCGCAGGCGGCGGCAAAATAGGTCTCGGCGTCAAAGCCGTCGAGCGTACCGTGGGTGCTTCTCCACGCGTCGGCATAGCTGGCGCGGTAATAATCCGCGGCAGAAACGGGATCGACAAACTCACCCCGCAGGTTGTTCGTGCGGATCCTCTGATCGGGCAGCGACAGGGCGGCAAGGTGTTTGCAGTCATTGACCGAGTCCACCCGGAACCTGCCGTTTTCGTAAAACAGATGGCACAAGCCCGTATTGCCGCAGATGGGCAGCGTCGGATCGTCCAGCGACTTGCCCAGCATGTACGACAGCAGGCAGCGGATCGTCACGCCGTGGCTGACCACGGCGACCACCTTTCCCGCGTTCTCCTCGGCAATGGCCGTGAGAGCGGCGGCGGCGCGGCGGCGTACGTCGTCATAGCGTTCGGCGCCGTCGAGCGCAAATTCCTCGGCGCGGTGGATGAAGGTGTCCATCATCTCCGGCTGCTCCCAGCTCACGTCGCCGAAAAAGCGGGCCTCCCAGGGACCGACGTTGATCTCGCGCAGGTCGCGCTCGGTGTGCAGCGGAAGGTCGTGATAGCGGCGGATCGCCCCGGCCGTCAGCATCGCGCGCTTCAAGTCGCTGGAATACAGCGCGTCGATTTTCACATCGCGCATTCGTTCGGCAAGAGCGTCGATCTCCCTGAGACCGAGCGCGGTGACATCGCCGTCCCAATGGCCCTGCATCGCGCGGTAGAGGTTGCCCTCGGCCTGGGTATGGCGGATGAGATAGATTTCTGTCATGACAAACTTCTCCAATACTTGACCGTAAGCGGGGGAATGAGTATAATAATATAGTTAGTTATCCCTGCCATTATATCCCGAAACCGTCAGCAAAGCAAGAGAGGGTAAAGCAATGATCAGAGCGGCAGCACTTGCCTCCGGCGACGGCGCGAAGCTCCAGGCGATTCTGGACGCCATGTATTTCGGCGAACTGCCGGAATTTGAGCTCGTGGCCGTGATCTCGCCGGAAAAGGACGCCTATGTGATGCAGCGGGCGCTGAACGCCGGTGTTCCTGCCTATGTGGTGGACCCGGATCTGTTCCCGACGATGACGACGCACAGTATGGCCGTGGCGAACAAGCTCAAGGACATGGATGTGGAGCTTGTCCTGCTGGCGGACTATGACGTGTCGCTGGGCGTGATTCCCTATCAGTTCAAAAATCGGATCATCGGCACCTGCCCGATGCTGTACCCCGCCTTTGAAGACGAGGAGGGCGACGTCTGCGCCGCCGCTCTTGCGCGCGGCTGCAAGCTGACGGGGGCGACCTCGTTTTTTGCCGACGGCGACGGCCGGGTCGGCAGCATTATCGACCAGCGCGCGGTGGTCATCCTGCCGGACGACACGCCTGAGACCCTTGCGCGCCGCGTGATGGAAGAGGCTGAGTGGGGCCTGCTCACCGACGCGGCCAAGCTCTTCTGCGCCGGGCGGCTTTCCGTCCGGGACAACAAGGTCCTCGTCACCAGCGGCCGCAAAGGCTGAAATCAGAAAATGAAAAACCCATCCTGTTCCTTTCGAACAGGATGGGTTTTCGGTTATAGGAGGGATCAGGCCTCGCCGCGCTCCTTGAGCGCTTCCTTGCGGGAGATGTTCCAGCGGCCCTTCTCGTCGATGCCGGTGAACTTGACCCAGGTCTTGTCGCCGACGTTGAGCACATCCTCAACCTTTTCGGTGCGCTTGAACTCCAGATCCTTGATGTGGCACATGGCGTCCTTGCCCGGAGCGAGCTCGACGAAAGCACCCAGGTTGGAGATCACGCGCTTGACCTCGCCGTAGTACAGCGCACCCACGACCGGCTCAAAGACGATGTCCTCGATGGTCTTGCGGGCGGCGCGGCAGGCCTCGATATCGCTGGAGGCAATGAAGATGTTGCCGTCGTCGTTGATGTCGATCTTGCAGCCGGTGTCGGCCGTGATCTTCTGGATGACCTTGCCGCCGG
>CAMHER010000081.1 GCA_946184215.1 uncultured Clostridia bacterium
CTTGCAGATGAGCTCATTGATTGTAACTTTTACCATGATACTCCTCTTTTCTGTTCGTTTTTGCTCTTTGAAAAACTATCTTAAACCGCAAATGCGGGGTATGCGTAAAGGAAGCTCTTATTTTTCTCCCACGCCGAAGGGGTTGTCGTTCAGGCCGTGGATCCAGCTGTCCCAGTCGCGCTGCATGTAGGTGTCGATCACCAGCGGCTTGCCGATATACTTCGGATCGTGTCCCTCGGAGAGGAACGCGTCGATCATCGCCTTCTTGCCGGAGGTGTACAGCACCGGAACGCCCGTCTTTTCCGAAACCTCGCGGATCATCTCATAGCCGTCGTGCAGCTCGGCGGGGGTCGTACACTGGGCCAGATTCGTGTTGTTGATCATACCGGTGATCTTCAGGCGGGAGTGGATCTGCATTTCCTCCTGCAGGTGCAGGATCTTTTCCACCGTTCCGGCCAGCGGGCGGCGGATATTGACGACATTGAGCACCTCCAGCTCATCCTCGGCAAGCTCCATGAAATCCTGGTGATAACGGCCCAGCGCCGTGGCGCCCACGGCGTCGCCGCCCGCGTCGAACACCACGCAGTCCCAGTCCATTGCGAAGGCCGAGGCCACTTCCGCCGGAAGGGAGAGCGTCTCGATGCCGGAGGAGGCGTAATTGGGGCTGACAAGCCGGATCTCCTTCATCCGCGCCATCTTGCCGCGTTCTGTCAGGCGGAAGTAGGTGTTGACCATATCGAGGTCGAGCAGCTCGGTCCTCAAGCCTTCCTCGGCGGCGCGAAAGGCGAAGTTGAGCGCCAGCTCGGTCTTCCCGCTGCCGTAATTGCCGATCAGAACATAGTACTTTTTCTTCATAGGGCACCTCATACTCCGGCTGATACCTTTTCTGTGTATCATTCTATCATCGGATAAGACTATGCGTCAATCAACAAACTGCCGATTATTGCAGGGTGCCAAGCATCAAATTGACGAATATTTTTTTGATGTGCTTTAATTTCGATGCAGGTTTTTGGGAATTACTCTCTTTTTGCATTTTCTGCATACTGCCGTTCCGGTCGCATCCGCATCCCTCTGGTCCCTCGCCGGGAAGCGGGCGAAGAAGTTCCGAGAAGGCAGAAAAAAACAGGTGCCGGTCAGCACCTGTTTTTTCTTAAAATTTACCGTGGGAGCCGCCAAAGCTATGACCGGACGATGAAAAATGCACCGAACTTCCGCCGCCTCCGCCGCCGCTGCGATGCTGCTCGCGCGGGATCGGCGTCTTGTGGACGTTGGCATACAGGAAGCGGTCGTCGCTGCGCCGCATGTGCAGCCCGCCGCGCACATAGTTCGCCGCGCCGTAATGTTTTTCCACGCTCTTGAGCTTCCGCTTCATGGCCCTGGCCGGGATGGCGCCGGAGAAGAAGCCGACGATCACGGAAATGATCGCCGCCACGCCGGTATTGGCCCTGGTCCTCTCCCGGGCAGCGGGCGCTTGGGTGTAGTTGTCATAGGGCTGGCCCTCTTTCGCCTGCCGCAGCAGTTCTTCCGCATCGGTAATAAACTGGCGCGCCGCGCCGGCCCAGTCGTCCCGTCCGTCTGCAAGATACCGGGTGAAATTCGGCTCGATATACTGCTGCAGGCCGTAATCGGTAAAGGCCGTGATGGCGTAGCCGCTGGTCGATTCGTTAAATTCCCGGTCTGAGACAGAGATGAGCAGCAAAATACCGTCTCGTTCTGGCCCCTGCCCGTAACCGTTATACCAAAAGAAATCATCGGAATAATCCACAATGTATTTCCCGTCCAGGCTCTGCACAAAGGCCACCGCCACGTCGCAGTCATATTTCTCGCTGACGTTTTCGGCCAGGGCGTTGAGAGCGGCAAGCGTTTCTGCGTCGATCACGCCGGCGCTGTCCGTCACGAGGGCAAGCTGCCGCTCGTCCGGCACCTCAAGCCCCGGGCCGCCCAAAGAGGCATAGGCCAGGTTCATATAGCTGTGCGCGCCCTCGAAATAGCTCGCGCCGCTGTTGTAGGCTTCCGCCAGAGCGGTGAGCTTTTCTTCTCCCAGCGCGGCGCACTTCTCGCCGAAGGCCGCGTAGGAGATCGTGCTCGTCTCGGGATTGTGCACCAGCAGGATTCCGTCGTCCGCGCCGATGCTGTCCGCCCAGAACCGTTGGGCAAAGCTGTGGAGATCCTCGCCTGTTTCATTGGACAGGCAGAGACAGACCGCCGCCCCGGTATCGGCGTAAATGCGCGCGCCGAGATTGTCGAGCGTTTGCAGCTCCTCGCCGGTGATCTGTCCGGTCTCGTCGAAGACGAAGCGGTCCGTTTCGCCATAGGCGGCCACGGAAAGTGAGAAGATCAGCGAGAGGATCAGAAGCAGGGAAAAGAGGCGTTTTTTGATCATTTCTCTTCCCTCCTCACAGCAGCTGCAGCAGCATCTGCAGTCCGAAAGCTGCCGCTGCCACGATCCCGCCGTAGATCAGGCGGTATTTCCAATAAGCTCCCTTGTCCGCTGGCAGATCGCCGACGAATTTTCCGGTCTGTCCGTTCATGGCGAACTGATAGTTCTTCCCCTGCCAGGTGGTGTTGAGGATCCAGACCGGCAGCAGCGCGTACTTCGCCCGGGCGTTGTGCAGGCGGATATTGCTGCCGGAGCAGTTCACCCCGGTATAGCCGCCCGTCGTCTGGGAAAAAGCCTGGATCGTGCTGTTCTTCACGCGCTCGTTCGCCCGCCCCACGCTGTCGGCCGCAGATACGTCGTAGCGGTCGGCAAAATAGCCGGTGAGATAGGCTTTTTTAAAGGGCACCGCCTGGGAGGTGTCGAAGGGCTCGAGCGATTCCATCACGTCGTCCGGCATTTTCTCCGAGCCGTCGACCGGCACGTTTTCAAAGCGCATGGACCCATTGCGGTAAAGGCGGTAATAGCGCGTCTCGGTATAGTTGAAATTGCGGTCGCTCCAGCTGCGCACCCGGCTGGCGTTGAAGCGCATGTCCGCCTCGGCGTCCGCGTCGAAAAGCCAGAAGGGCACATACACGCCCTTGACCTCGTCAAGGTGGTTTTCCGAAGAGAAGGCGCGCGGCAGCAGCTTCTTGCCCTTAAAATGCTCGCGCAGCGCGGCCTTCGCCGCCTCCTTGTCAAGCCGGAAGGGCACCACGAGATCGGGCCGCAGCGTGCCGGCAAACTGTCCCGGCACGATTGTCGGGTTGCCGCAGTAGGGGCAGCTTGTCGCAGCGGTCGTCGTGTCGCAGATCAGCTCCGCGCCGCACTGCGGGCAGCTGTAGGCCCGAAGGCCTTCTCCCTCGGCGCCCCAGCTTGAGCCGGCGCCGCTGAGATCCCAGTCCGCGTCCATGCCGTCGGCAAAGTGTTCGTCGTCCGCCGCGCTCTGGGCAGCCGCGCTGCCGACAAAGGCCGCAGAGGCCTGTTCGTCCTTTGCCTCGTACAGTGCCTCGATCTCGTTGACAGTGAAGGTGCTTCCGCAGTATTCGCACTCCATTCTGCCGGTGCTGCTTTCGAAGTGGAGCGGGCCGGTACAGGCGGGGCATTTATAGTTGGTTACCTGCGATGGCATAACAATCCTCCTGTGCCAAAAATTGCCCGCTGCCCGTGCCGCTTTTCGGCACGGGCGCGGGCATCATCGCTCAGTCAAATACGATCCTCTTCGGTAAAGGGATCGCCGCACTCAGGGCAGAATTTGGGGGGATTGGCCGGATCCTCCGGCTCCCAGCCGCACTTGGCGCAGCGATAGCGGGCCACGGCGGGCTTCTTCGCGCCGCACTGCGGGCAGAAATTGCCGGTGTTGACAGAGCCGCAGGCACACTTCCAGCTGCCCTCTGGGATCACTTCGGGCTTCTTCGCGCCGCACTTCGGGCAGAATTTGCCGGTATTGACCGAGCCGCAGGCGCACTTCCAGCTGTCCCCGGCGGGGGCGGCGGGAGCGGACTGCGCCTGCTGGGCGCCCATCTGATAGAGGTTCTGTGCGTTGACGCCGCCGGCGTTCTGGGCCATGTTCATGCCCATGAAGGCCATGGCTGCGCCGCCTTCGTTCTTTGCGGCGTCCTGCATGGCAGCCGCCTGCGCGCCGACCAGGTGAGCCGCGGCCATGGTGGGATCGCGGAACATGGCGTTGCGCTGGGCCTCCTTGATCATGGCCTCGTCCTCTTCGCTGGCCTTGACGCTGGACACGCCGAAGGAGACGATCTCGATGCCGCGCAGATCGCGCCACTTGCCGGACAGCTCTTCGTTGAGCGCGTCGGCAAGCTCGGTGGTATGGGCGGGGATGGCGGAATAGCGCACGCCCTGCTCGGAAATGCGGGCGAAGGCGGGCTGCAGCGCCGTGAGCAGCTCGCTTCTCATCTGGTTTTCGAGCCGGTCGACGGTGTAATCGGCGATCACGTTGCCGCAGACGTTGGTGTAGAACAGCAGCGGGTTCGACACGCGCACGCTGTATTCGCCGAAGCAGCGGATCGCGATGTCCACGTCAAGGCCGATCTTGTTGTCCACGACGCGGAAGGGCACGGGATTGGGCGTGCCGTACTTCATGCCGGGCATTTCCTTGGTGTTGAAATAGTAGATGCGCTGATCCTTGGGGGCCTCGCCGCCGAAGGTAAAGCGCTTGCAGACATTTTTGAATACCTCGGCAATGCTGCTGCCGAGATTGCCGGAGAAGACCGACGGCTCGGTAGAGCTGTCATAGGTGTATTCGCCGGGCTCAGCGCACAGATCCACCACCTTGCCCTGCTCGACGATCAGCATGCACTGGCCGTCCGCAACCGAAATCACAGAGCCATTGGAGATGATGTTGTCGCTGCCATTGTTGGAGGAGCGGCCGGACACTTTCTTTCTGCCCTTGACCGCAATCACGTTGCTGGGGAGCGCTTCACAGTAAAAATACTCTTTCCACTGGTCGGCAAGAACGCCGCCTGCCGCGCCGAGAGCCGCTTTGATAAGTCCCATTTGTTTTCTCCTTTCGGTTTTTCGTTTATCTTGCTGTGCTAATTACTTTCTTCTTCGTAATCCTCATCATAGCCGTCGTCATAGCCGCGCTGTTTTTTCCCGATCGAGCGCAGGATCAGCAGCGTGACGGCCACAGCCAGCGCCGTGAGCAGCAGCACTGCCGCGATGACAAGCAGGATCGCGCTGCCGTGGGAGATAAAGATCCCGCTCTCGCCGCTGCCGGACACGCCGGACGGAGACGGCACGGGCAGCGGTGTGGGCGCGGCGCTGGGAGCGGGCGGCGCCTCGGTATAGACGATCGCCACCGGGGTGGTGTAGATCGGCACGCTGGTGTCCCGTCCGCGGACACACCATACGCCCACGAAATAGAACACCTGCCCGATCTCCTCTTCGGGTGTATAGCTGCTTGTCGTGGCGCCGAGGATCGGCTCGCCGGTATTGCGATAGGCCGAATAGCTGCGATACCACTGATACTTGATCTCATCGCCGCCGGGCGACTCGGCCTCTACGGACAGGGTCTTGCTCTCGCCCGTGACCAGTCTGGCTCCCGCGCTCTTCGGCGTGATGGACGGCGAGGGGATCTCGCCCTGCTGCACCGTGATCTCGGCCGGTTCGGTCAGCACATAGTTGCCGTTGCGGTCGATAAACTTGGTCCGCACAAAGCAGCCGTTCATCGAATACGGGATCGAAAGCAGCTGCAGCTCCTCCACCTCGATTCCGCCCATCTCCAGGCCGGGAAAGGCGTCAATCGCCTCCTCGCCCTCCCAGACGGTCTCACCGTCGGGGCTGACGATCTGCCAGACAAGGCCCTGATAGCCCTCGGCACGGGAAATGAAGGTGGCGTCATCGCCCTCCGTAACGGTCTCGCCGTAGGGAGGCTTGGTGATTTCGATCAGCTCGCTCCCCTCCTCCGCAAAAGCGGCGGGCGCGAGCGGGATGGCAAGCAGCACCGTCAGGAGCAGTGCAAGCAGAAAGGAAGCTGTTTTTTTCACAGGGCGTCTCCATCCTCCGATGCTCTTGATACCGCGGCGAAACGCGGTCATACGCTGTTACTTTACAGTATAAAACAACCCGGGAAAAATAGCAAGGACAATCGCCTCACACGGCTGCCCCCTGCGGCTCCCGGCTCTCCGAAACAGCGGAGAGCAACTCCCGGTCGGAATAGAAGCGAAGCTTGTCAAGCCCCTTCTCCTCGGCCGCCAGCTCCAGCACGGCGATAAAAAGCTCATAATAGCCGCCTGTGACACCCAGCGTTTTCGCAGCGCGGGGCAGCTCTTTCTCGCACAGCTCCCGCAGCGGCATGTCCGGCGTTTTGCGCAGATAGCTCTCGATCAGCAGCTCGAAGGCCTCCCGCTCGGTCATAAAGCGCTCGACATAGTATTTTCTTCCGTACAGGCCGCACAGGTCGTGATAGGCGTCCAGGTACCCGATGGCCATATCCTTTTTCGCCTGCTCGGCGCTGAAATTCAGCACACCGCCCAGGTCCGCATCCGTGTCGACGTAGGTAACGGTGACGTCGTCGGGGATCTTGAAGCGGCGCTGCCGGGCGAAGCGCCCGGGAATACGGACGGCGATGATATCCTTATAACCGTTCTCAACCAGCACATGCAGCGGGAGCGAGTCGATAAAGCCGCCGTCGGCGTACAGCTTGCCGCCCAGCTTCTCCAGCCGGAAGGTGGGGTGATAGGCGCTGGCCAGCAGCATGTCGCAGATCTCGTCCTCGTCAAGATCGTTGACGCATATCTCCAGTCCCTTCCGGTCGGTCAGCGAAACGGTCGCAATGAAAAGCTTCACGTCGGAGCGCTTGATCCGCCCGCCGTCCACCACCTCGCGCACCCAGGCGCGCAGCGGCGCCACGTCCAGGCCGCGGCGGCGGATCACGTCGAAAGCCTGCGGAATCAACTGGTGGATATCGCTCAGCTCCACTTCCCCGCTGACGACCTTGCGCAGGTTCTCCTCCTGGTCGGCGTCAAAATCGATCACCTTGTCAAGGCGGATATCCTCCCAGGCCTCGATCGCACGGGGCAGGTCACGCATGGCCATCAGCGCACCGTTGAGCGCGCCCACCGAGGTGCCGGAGACCGCGTTGTAGCGGATCCCCATCTCCTCCAGTGCCTTCCACACGCCGACCTCATAGCCGCCCTTGGCGCCGCCGCCCTCCAGAGCGATGGCATATGTTTTGGATGTATCCAGCTGCAGTTCCATGGTCTGTACTCTCTTTTCAGATCAGGCCGCGCGCGTGCAGGCAGCTGACGATGACCTGTACGGCGCCTTCCGTTCCGATCCGGCCGGAGTCGATGCAAAGGTCATAATTGCCCGCCTCGCCCCAGATCTGATCGGTGTAATAGCGGTAAAAGCTGGAGCGGTCCTTGTCGACCTCCCGGATCAGCTTTTTTGCCTGGTCCTCGTCAAGGGAATAGCGTTTCTCGATCGTGCGGATGCGCGTGGGCAGGTCGCCCATGATAAACACGCGCAGCATATCATCCCGTCCGCGCAGGACATAATCGGCGCAGCGTCCGACAAAGATCGAGTCTCCCTTTTCGGCAAGAGAGCGGATCGCGTCAAACTGAGCCGCGGCAACCTGCATGTTCAGCCGGAAACCGTCGTGGATGCCGAAATAGTGGGGCTCATGCGCGATATAGGGAGCCACACGCTTTTCATCAAAGCTGTTGACGACCTCGCGCGAAAAGTTTGAGCCCTCCGCCGCCTCATCCACAATTTCCTTGTCATAGCAGCTGATCCCCAGTCTGTTTGCCAAAGCCCGGGCAATGTCGTGGCCTCCGCTGCCATGCTGTCTGCCGATGGTAATGATCATCTTCAGCGCCTCCTTTGCGATCACAATGATAGTAATATATTACACCGCACGGGGAAAAATCGCAATGTATTTTCCGCCAACGCCCGCAAAAACAGGAAAAGCCGCCGGAGAAATCCGGCGGCTTTTTTCGAATATGTTTGGTTTTTTCCTGTTTTGCGCTTACTTCTTGGCAAGGCCCTTCTGGCGGGCATACTCGGCAGCGCCGAGAGCGCCC
>CAMHER010000082.1 GCA_946184215.1 uncultured Clostridia bacterium
CGTAAGGCTAAAAATAAGTAAAACTTTTACTTTTGGAAAATCGGCCTCAACTTTTCGAGGCAAAAAGAGGCCGATTTTACCGGAAATAAAGAAAAATCCGAACCCTTCGGTTCGGATTTAGTGGTGGACGATACAAGACTCGAACTTGTGACCTCCCGCACGTCAAGCGGATGCGCTACCAGCTGCGCCAATCGTCCATCTCTCTGTCAGCTTGGTCATTTTACTCTATACCTCCCCGATTGTCAAGCCTTTTTTCGTTCAGGAATCAAAACTCTTTTTCTGCGTGGTCGATCCGAAAGTGTACATAATCCATGCAGCACGCCCTGTGTTGTTATGTCTTTGTAACCATTTTGTTTTATTTTGTTCGTAGAAACTGCTTTATTTCTCTTTTATCCCCTTTTTTATTCAAAAAAAATTCAAAAACATAATGAAAAAGGTTGACATAAATTATTTGCTGTGTTATTTTTGGTACACAGGATATATCCTGTAAAATGTCGGAAAATCCCCTTTGCGGTTTTCCGGCAGAGAAAAGGTCCTGAAAGTTTGTGCAAAAAGGTGGCGCAGCATGAAAAAAGCCGGCATTTTTATCGTGATACTGGCTTTGTGCGTTCTTCTCACCGCGTGCGGTGAGCAGAAGGCATACGACGAGGCATGCGCTCTTTTTGAAACCGGCCGCTACGCGGAAGCGATCGAAATGTTCCGCGCGCTGGGTGATTTTTCCGACAGCCCCGACCGCATCAAGATCGCGGAGACCCGCCTTGAGCAGACAAGCGTCTGGCGCGACGGCGGGAAATCAGAGGCTGATCTTGCTCTGCGCTACCGTGCCGCCTTCTCCGATCTGGAGGCCGGACGCACGCGGGAGGCATATGAGGCTTTCTCCTCTCTCGGTACATACAGGGATGCCTCTGCGCAGCTGGAGCAGTTCACAGTACTCAAGGGCGCTTTGGTCGGCGAAGAGACCCATGTGATCACCTCCGACAGCGACGAGCTGCGCGGGACCGCCGTCTATACCTATGGTCCCGACGGCCGGATCGTTTCCCGCTCCGGTTTCTGCAAGCTGGACAAGTACGGCTGGTTTGAGAACTTTACCTATCATTATACCTATGACGCCAGCGGCAGCATCGCGCGGATCGACGCGGTGAACGACTCGGGTACGCTGAGCTTCTCCATTCAATACGAATACAACGAAAACGGCCGCCCGGTCCGCGAGCTGTATTCCGACAGCTGCGGAACGAAACACGAATATGTCAGCGAATATAGTTACAACAACGCCGCTGAAAACGCAGAGTCTTATACCGAGGTTGTGGAAAATGAAATGTTCAACGGCCACGCCTTCCCGGTCAACACCTGGCAGGAGAGCTACTGTGAGTTCGGCGTTTCGACTGTAAAGAGCGAGTCCTCCACCCTGGTGAACCACTACGGTGCTGACGGTAAAAAAACCGACTCTGTTCAGACCTGTGCCGATGGCAGCCAATACGTTACCACGTACAGCTACGACGATGTTTACATCTACACACCGGCCGACTGATCCACATCACTGAAAACGGAAAACCGCCGGAAGTTTGTTTGACTTCCGGCGGTTTTTTCTCGCAAAAGCTTACTCGGTAAAGTGGACGTGGTTGTTGATATGTTCCTCACAAAAGCAGTGGTAGCCCGCGCAGCGCGAGCAGTAGCGGAATTCCAGGTCGGGATATTCCGTGTCCGTCCGTCCGCATACTGCGCACTTGTGGTGGTAAAGCTGATCTCTCTGCTCACGGCGGATACGGGCGGATTCCCGCCGGAAATTGACCGTCTGCGCGCTCGCCTTTTTCGGCAGGCGGCTGAAAAGCTCGCCGCCGCAGAAGAGCAGGAAGCCGAGGAAGGCAGCGATCGGCAGCGTGTTGATCGGAAAGGGGTTCGTGAAGATCTCATAGAGGAAGAAGGCCGCGTCGATATAAGCAAGGTACTTCATCCTCACGGGAATGATCATCATGAACAGCACCTGCGTGTCCGGGAAATAGGCCGCGAAGGCAAAGAACATCGCAAAGTAGATGTAGGTCGGCGTCAGGGAGATCGAATAGCCCAGCGCATGGAGCGCGAAGCCGTAGAGGATCGTGATGAGCATGTTCACCAGGATGTACAGTGTAAACTTGCCGCTGCCCCAGTATTGCTCCAGCGTACTGCCGATCCAGTAATAAAAGTAGACCGAGATGAAGCCCAGCCAGGATGTGCTGGCAGGAATGAACATAAAGCTGATAAGGCGCCAGACCTGTCCGTGCATGACTGCCGCTGCGCTGAACGGCAGATAGGCGTACAGCACGCTGTTGACAAGCCCGATGACCCAGGTCACGCCGCTTGCGATTGCCAGGTACCGGGCAAGGCCCGGGATGCCGAAGTTGGGATGCTTATAGCAGAATTTGTCGACAAGACGCATGGGGTCTTTCATCTTGCCCCTCCTTTTGTTTGGTACAGTTTGATAATACCCTTTTGTCACCGCAAAGTCTATGTATTTTTTGTAAAAAAGGCAAATTGGGCTTTGCGTTTGGCATGTCTTGTGTTATAGTGTAATTTGATAATCTATATATGGAGTCTGACATGGCAGAAATAGAAGAACGCGAATTGAAAAACGACCTGATCGAAGGCCGCAACGCCGTCATTGAGGCGCTCCGCGCCGGAAGGGCGATCGACAAGATTTTCCTGGCGAAGGGCGACGTGGACAAGACGCTCGGGCACATCGCCTCCAAGGCGCGCGCGGCGGGCATCGTGGTTGTGGAATGCGACCGGCGCAAGCTTGATTTTATGAGTGCGACCCATGCCCACCAGGGCGTGATCGCGCTTTGCGCCGTGCGGGAATACTGCACGGTAGATGATATTCTTGCTCTCGCGGAGGAAAAGGGCGAAACGCCCTTTGTGATCGTCTGCGACGAGATCAGCGATCCGCACAACCTCGGCGCAATCATCCGCAGCGCCGAGTGCGCCGGTGCGCACGGCGTCGTGATCCCCAAGCGGCGCAGCGCCGGGCTGACCGCGATCGTGGATAAGGCTTCGGCCGGCGCGGCGGAGCATATGCTCATTGCCCGCGTGCCGAATCTGCCTGCCGCACTGGATACGCTCAAGAGCCGCGGCCTGTGGGTCTACGGCACGGCGGCTGACGGGCAGAGCGGGCTGTGGAACACCGACTTCACCGGCCCGATGGCGCTGGTCATCGGCTCGGAGGGCGACGGCATGGGCCGTCTTGTGCGGGAAAGCTGCGACTTTACCGTGAGCCTGCCGATGAAGGGTAAGGTCAGCTCGCTCAATGCCTCCACGGCTGCGGGCATTGTGATGTACGAGGTGCTCCGCCAGCGTCTCGGCAAGCAGCAGTAAAGAGAATAGAGAGAGTAACGCGCCTGGGAGAAAACCGGGACGGACAGGGATCGTGCGAAGATGGATTACTTGGGACAGGATTTTGCTCTGGCAAGTGAATACGACAGCATGTCCGTGGACGCGATCGTGGCGGAATTCAGAGCCCAGCAGACTGCTGATGCCGCTTACAGCGCGTCGCCGTCCGGTACTGCGGTTTCGCGAAGGACCTCTCAGACGAAGAAAGCAAAGGGGGAGCATCTTTCCATGCCTTCAAAGCACCGGAACAAACGCAATAAAGAGCGTCCGCGCGCAGGCCGTGAACAGGCCGCGCCGCAGGACGATTTGGAATATATCGAAAATGAGATCCGCTCCGCCGTCTTTCAAAACGCGGACGAAATGCATACAGCCCCCGTGCCGGAGCTCTCCCCTGCCGCAGCGCCCGACGAGGGCGTGAAAGCAGAGGCTCAGGCAGTCCCGGAGGCCGCAAGCGAAAAAGCCGTGGCGCCGGAGAAAAACGCGGTGCCGGAAAAAACCGTTGTGCCGGAAAAAACAGGGCGCAAAAGCGCCCGTCCCAGCGACGACGAGGTGCGGGAATTTCTCGACGCGTTCAAGCGCGGGGCTTTTCTGGATCTGAGCGAGCACGAGCTGAACAACCCGCCCGTTGAGCCGGACGAGCGCTTTTACATGGGCGGCGAGCGGGAAAACCGGATCCAGTACGACGGTGTCGATGTGGATATGAGCGCGGACGAAAACTATACCGCGCCGAAGGCGCCGGACTATTTTCCGCGCCAAAAGCGGGAAGACGCCGAGGCAGACAGCGACGAAGAGCTGCCCGACCTGCCCAGCGGCCCGCTTGCCGGACTGGGCGAAAAGGTCTCCGGGCTGTTTCGCCGCCGCGAGCGCGGTCCCAGGATCTCTCCCTCCGTGGAGAGAACTTATGAGAGCGGAAGCCGCGCCACCGCGCTGGATGAGGTGGAGGAGGGCCCGGCTCAAAAGGACTCTGCCCGGGACGAGATGCAGTTTGAGTCTGCCTTCTCCGATTATGAGGAGGGCGACTACGCCGTCAAACGTGAATACGAGACCGCTCCTCCGGATTACGACGATCTCTACAACGAGGCAGCCAATCCCGGCAGCTTCAAGGAATACCTGTTCTCCCGCATTACCGCGCTCCTCTACGGTCTGCGCAGCGGCGGCAAGGCCGGCGCCCGCACGATGGAGGACGATGACGAGGATCTGGGCCGCGAGGTCAGCTGTGCCAAGGCCTCGAAATATTACGGCAGTTATATCCGCTCGATGCGGCTTCGGCTGCGGATCAGCGGCATCCTTCTCTTTGTGATGGCCTGGATCTCGCTGGGTCTCCCCGTGCCGGGTATGCTGAAGACCTCCGCCGTGTCCAACGCGGTGTGTCTCGGGCTTCAGCTCGGGCTCATGATGCTCTGTCTCGACGTGGTGACGACGGGGATCATGAACACCGTACGCGGAAAATTTGGGGCGGACAGCATGGCCGTGGTCGGCTGCGTGCTGACCTCGCTCGACGCGGTGCTGGTGGCAAAGGCCGGGGTAGGAACGCCGCACCTTTCTCTCTGCCTGATCTCTTCGCTCGCTCTCACCGGCGAAATGTTTGCCGCCGTGCTGCACGCCCGCGCCATGCGCAAGGCGCTGCGGGTCCCGGCGATCGGCAAGCGCTGCTTCGCCGTCACCGGGGAGACGGACAGCCGCACGGGCGACATTACGATTCTCAAATCCGTCCGTCCCGCGCTGGGCTTTGTAAGACGCAGCGAGCAATCCTCGCCTGACGAGGATCTGTTCCGCAAGATCTCCCTGCCGCTGCTTCTGCTCTCCTTTGCGCTTGCGCTCCTGATCGCATTTGTGAAAAAGGACTTTTCTGATCTCTTTTACATATTCTCCGTAACCTTCTGCCCCGCCGTGCCCTTTGCGGCGATGTGCTGCTATTCCCTGCCGTTCTTCCTCGGCTCCATGCGTATTTTTTCCAGCGGTGCCGCGATCGCAGGCTGGTCCGGCATGAGCGACATTGGGCAGAGCAAAAACCTGATCGTCACGGATCGTGATCTCTTCCCGGAGGGCACGGTAGAGGTCGGAACGATCCGCATCTTTGCCGACGAGGATCCGACGGTCATCATCTCCTATGCCGGCAGCATGATGGCAGCGGCCGGAAGCTGTTCGGCCCAGCCCTTCGGTGAGCTGATGGAGCGCAACGGCTGCCGCCCGCGGAGCATTGAAAACTTTGAATATCTCCCCGGCGGCGGTATGAAGGGCGTTATCGACAGCCGTGTGATCCTCTGCGGCAACACAGATCTGATGCGGCTGATGAACGTTCGCATCCCCTTCCGTCTTGTGGACAAGACCTCGGTTTTGCTTTCCGTAGACGGGATCCTCTGCGGGATCTTCAACATGAAATACACCGCCAAGCCCCAGGTGCGCGAAGCGCTGATCGACCTGATGCGCTCGAACCGCCATCCGGTCTTTGCGATCCGGGATTTCAACGTCACGCCCGAGATGCTCCACGTTGCCTTCGACGTGGCCACCGACGGCTATGATTTCCCGCCCTATATTGATCGTTTTGACATGTCCTCGGCCGAGCCGGGCGAGGACAGCCAGATTGCCGCGATCATCTGCCGCGAGGGGCTCGGTCCGCTTGTTCACACGGCCGACACCGCCCGCAGCATGTACAGCGCCACGCGCATCAACACCTTCCTTACCGCCTTCAGCGCCTTTTTCGGCGTGCTCTTTGCCGCGGTGCGTCTGCTGGGCGCGGGCAGTGTTTCCATCGGCCTGCTTTTCGGATTCATGTTCGCCTTTGCGCTGCTGACAGCCGCTGTCAGCTTCTTCAACCGCGTCTGAGAAAAGTGCCAATTTTCCTGTTGCCAAAGGCAAAGGGATAGTGTATAATTGATTGGAAATGCTGAATTACTTTGTACCAGTATTCTTTTCACATAACTGACAGAGAGGAATTCATCACATGGAAACTAAAAACATCCGCAATATCTGCCTGATCGGCCACGGCAACTCCGGCAAGACCAGCCTGGCGGAGAGCATGCTCTACGTCACCGGCGCCATCGACCGCATGGGTAAGGTCAGCGACGGCAACACCGTCTGTGACTACGACGCCGAAGAGATCGCCCGCCAGATCACCATCTCCACCGCCGTTGCTCCCGTAAACTTCGCGGGCTGCAAGATCAACGTGCTCGACTGCCCCGGCTATTTTGACTTTGTCGGCGACGTGCTCTGCGCGCTGCGCGCGGTCGAGGCCGGTGTCATTGTTCTCTCCGCCAAGGACACGGCCGAATCGGTCGCCGTCGGCGCTCAGCGCAGCTGGAAGTACCTCAAGAAGGCCGAGCTGCCGGTCATGTTCTGCGTGTCCAAGTGCAACGAAGAGCACGGCGATTATTTCAAGGCTCTTGAGACCCTCAAGGGCAAGTACGGCAGCATCGTCTGCCCCGTTACGATCCCCACCTCCGACGGCAAGGGCGTAATCGATCTCGTGCACAACGTCGCCTATATGACGAACGGCGCCAAGGTCGAGAAGACCGCCGTTCCCGCCGCCGATGCGGGCCATGTGGAAGATCTGCGCGCCGAGCTGATGGAAGCTGCCGCCGGTGCCACCGAGGAGCTGATGGAGAAGTTCTTTGAGACGATGGAGCTGGAAGAGGCCGATATCATTGAAGGTCTGAAGGTCGGCGTTGCCGAGCGCGCTGTCGTTCCCGTATTCGCCACCGACGCCATGACCAATGTCGGCACCGTCGCCATGCTCCAGGGCATTGCGGATTACTGCCCCGCCCCCGAGGAAAAGGCCGGCCCCGCGCTGGGCTTTGTCTTCAAGACCATCTCCGACAAGTTCGGCAAGTACAGCTTCATCAAGGTCCTCGCCGGCAGCGTCAACGCGGGCATGAGCCTGCGCAACTGCCGCGCCTCCAGCACCGATAAGCTCGGCCGTATGTACACCATGTGCGGCAAGAAGTCCACCGAAGTGACCGACGCCTGCTGCGGCGATATCGTCGCCATCGGCAAGATGGATTGGAAGACCGGCGACACCGTCGTCGACTCCAAGGAGGACGTCGAGCTTCCCGCCATCGAGCTGCCCGATCCGATGTACTCCATGGCTATCGCGCCCAAGACCAAGGGCCAGGACGACAAGGTCGCGGCCGGCCTTGCCAAGCTGGGCGAAGAGGATATCTCCTTCACGCTCGTCAACAACGCCGAGACCCATCAGATGGTCATCTCCGGCGAGGGCGACATTCAGATCGGCGTCCTCTGCTCCAAGCTGAAGAATCTCTACAACGTGGAGACCGAGCTTCTGCCCGCCCGCGTTGCTTACCGCGAAAAGATCAAGTCCAAGGTCGAATCCCACGGCCGTCACAAGAAGCAGTCCGGCGGCAGCGGCCAGTTCGGTGATGTCTGGATCCGTTTCGAGCCGCAGGAAGAGCAGGACGACATGATCTTCGCCGAGGAAGTCTTTGGCGGCTCTGTTCCGAAAAACTTCTTCCCGTCCGTTGAAAAGGGCCTGCGCAACGCCGTACAGAAGGGCGTTCTCGCCGGCTACCCGCTCGTCGGCCTGAAGGCCAC
>CAMHER010000083.1 GCA_946184215.1 uncultured Clostridia bacterium
CGTGATCCTCGCGGGTCTTGCCGACGCCGATGCCCTTGTCCTTCAGACGGCTCAGCGACGGCAGCACGTCCACGGGCGGGACGATGCCCTTGCGGTGCAGATCGCGGGAGAGGATGATCTGCCCCTCGGTGATGTAGCCGGTCAGGTCGGGGATCGGGTGGGTCTTGTCGTCCTCGGGCATGGTCAGGATCGGGATCATCGTGATCGAGCCCTTCTTGCCCTGACGGCGGCCGGCGCGCTCGTACATCGTCGCAAGGTCGGTGTACAGATAGCCGGGATAGCCGCGGCGGCCGGGAACTTCCTTCTTTGCCGCGGAGACCTCGCGCAGCGCCTCGGCGTAGTTCGTGATGTCGGTGAGGATGACCAGCACCTGCATGTCCTTCTCAAAGGCCAGATACTCCGCAGCGGTCAGCGCCATACGCGGGGTGGCGATACGCTCGACGGCGGGGTCGTTGGCCAGGTTCGAGAACACGACCGTGCGGTCAATGGCGCCGGTGCGGCGGAAGTCGTTGATGAAGTACTCGGATTCCTCAAACGTGATGCCGATGGCGGCAAAGACGACGGCAAAGGTCTCGTTGTCGCCCAGGACGCGCGCCTGGCGCGCGATCTGCGCGGCGAGGGCGGCGTGGGGCAGACCGGAGCCGGAGAAGATCGGCAGCTTCTGGCCGCGGACCAGGGTGTTCAGTCCGTCGATCGTGGAGACGCCGGTCTGAATGAATTCCGCCGGATAGGCGCGGGCCGCCGGGTTCATCGGCAGACCGTTGATGTCCATATACGCGTCGGGCAGGATCTCCGGGCCGCCGTCGATGGGCTGGCCCATGCCGTTGAAGACGCGGCCCAGCATATCCTCGCTGACGGCGAGCTGCTGCGGATGGCCCAGGAAGCGGACCTTCGTCTCGGCCAGGTTGATGCCCTGGGCGCTCTCGAAGAGCTGGACGACGGCGCGGTTGCCCTCCACCTCCAGCACCTTGCAGCGGCGGATCTGACCGTTGGGGAGCTCCAGCTCGCCCAGCTCGTCATAGGTGACGCCCTCGACGCCGTCCACGATCATCAGCGGGCTCGCGATCTCTCTGATTGTCTTATATTCCTTGATCATGCGTCCTCACCTCCGGCAATCACAGCGTCGATCTCCTGCTTCATCTGCGCGTCGATCGCGTCATATACGCTCTCAAAGTTGTTGGGATCGGCCATCTTGGCGCGGCCGATCTTTTCGCGTGCGTCGATGGCGAAGAGCGCGTCCATGTTGGCCTTCTTCTCCAGCGCCTCGCGGCAGAGCACGTCGTAATGCAGGATCATGTCCAGCAGACGGAACTGCTTGCGGTAGGAGGAATAGGCGTCCTCGTCGACAAAGGCGTTCTGCTGGAGGAAATCCTCGCGGATCATCTTCGCGGTCTCCATCGTCAGACGGTCGTTGGGGGACAGCGCGTCCTGGCCGACCAGACGGACGATCTCCTGCAGCTCGCTCTCCTCCTGCAGGATGTGCATCGCGCGCTCGCGGTTTTTCATATAGCTCTCACCGAAGCTCTCGGTGTACCAGGGGGCAAGGGTGTCGATATACAGCGAATAGCTCGTCAGCCAGTTGATGGCAGGGAAGTGACGGGCATAGGCCAGCGACGAATCCAGCGCCCAGAAGACCTTGACGATACGCATCGTGGCCTGGGAGACAGGCTCGGAGATATCGCCGCCCGGAGGCGACACGGCGCCGATGGCGGTGACGGAGCCCTGCCGCTCGTCGGCGCCCAGGCACTCCACCACGCCGGCGCGCTCGTAGAACTGCGCCAGACGGGAGGCCAGGTAGGCGGGATAGCCCTCTTCGCCGGGCATCTCCTCAAGACGGCCGGACATCTCGCGCAGCGCCTCGGCCCAGCGGGAGGTGGAGTCGGCCAGAACGGCGACGTCATAGCCCATGTCGCGGAAATACTCCGCGATCGTGATGCCGGTGTAGATCGAGGCCTCGCGCGCCGCAACGGGCATGTCGGAGGTGTTAGCGATCAGAACCGTTCTCTTCATCAGCGGCTCGCCGTTGCGCGGGTCCTTCAGCTCGGGGAACTCCATAAGAACGTCGGTCATCTCATTGCCGCGCTCGCCGCAGCCGATGTAGATGACGATGTCCACGTCCGACCATTTTGCCAGCTGGTGCTGCACAACGGTCTTGCCGGAGCCGAAGGGGCCGGGGACGGCGGCCGTGCCGCCCTTGGCGATGGGGAAGAGGGTGTCGATGATTCTCTGTCCGCTGTTCATCGGACGGCTGGGGACGTATTTGCGCTCATACGGGCGCGCGATACGCACCGGCCAGCGCTGGATCATCGTCAGCTCATGCTCAACGCCCTTTGCGTCGCGCAAAACGGCGATCACGTCGGTCACGGTGTGCTCACCGCTTTCGATGCGCACGACCTCACCGGAAAGACCGTGGGGGACCATGATCTTGTGCAGAATGGCCGTGGTCTCCTGCACTGTGCCCAGCACGTCGCCCGCGGCGAGCTTATCGCCCACCCGGGCCACCGGAACGAAGTCCCATTTCTTTTCACGGTTCAGCGCCGGCACGTCGATGCCGCGGCTGATGCTGTCGCCGGAGATGCGCCGCATTTCCGGCAGCGGGCGCTGGATGCCGTCGTAGATATTGTCCAGCATGCCGGGTCCGAGCTCAACGGACATGGGCATGCCGGTGGTGACGACCTCGGCGCCCGGCCCGAGCCCGGAGGTCTCTTCATAGACCTGGATCGAGGCCTTGTCGCCGGTCATGTTCAAAATCTCGCCGATGAGGTGCTGAGAGCCGACGCGCACAACGTCACTGACGTTGGCGTCCGCCAGACCCTCGGCCACGACAAGCGGGCCGGAGACCTTTGTAATAGTTCCGCTCATGTACATACCTTCCTTTTGCGTTTTTTCGAAGGATATCGTTTGCTGCGTTTATTCACCCAGAATATTGGTGCCGACGGCACGCTCCACGGCGGCCTTCAGCGCGTTCTGACCGAGTCCGAGGCTGCCCTCCCGTCCGGGGATCAGGATGATCGCCGGGGTGGGGCTGTCCTTATAGCGGGCGATCTCATGCTCCAGCTCGGCCGCCAGGTTTTCTTCGATATAGATGATGGCGTAGTCATCGCTCTCACGCGTCAGCTTCCGCAGTGCCGCAAGCCCCTCCTGGGCATTTTCCACGGCAACGGCCTCCAGCCCGAGAGCCTTGAAGCCCATGACGGTCTCCCGACCGCCGATAACGGCTATCTTAAGCATAAAAATCACGCAGCCTTTCTCGGATCGTGTCGGCATCAACGCCGGCAAGCGAGCCGGTAAGGATCATCCGCACGGCGGTGATCTCATTCTCCAGCGCGGCAAGATAGGCCACGACGACCTCCGGGCCATAGGAGAGGAGCTTCACGCCGCGGATATAATCGTTCACCGCGTTGTCACACGCCCTCTCAAAGACGGTCATCGAGCCGCCGCTCATGGCCTCGCCGCCCTTCTCCGCTGCCTTTTCCAGCGGTGTGCGAACAAACAGGGCGGCAAGCGTTTCACCGTCGGCGGCAGAGAGCCGGTCAACGTCCGTTCCGCCCCGGACCAGCACGTCTGCAAGAAAGTCCGCGCTCTTGTGCATGCGCGCGGTACGCACGACGCTCTTGCAGTTGGCCGCGTCGATCAGCAGGCGGACATAGCCCGTCAGAAACGGATTGTCAAGCTCGTCCGCGATCGCCTTCATCTCGGCGAAGTATGCCCGGTCCAGCTCAAAGTCCGCCAGCTGCGGGTTTGCCGTGCGGGCAAGCGTGCTGCCCGCCTCCACCATCGCCTCGCCCAGCACCTTCGGCAGGTCGGGCAGACGCTCCTCGTCCCAGGCGCTCTTCAACTTCTCCGGCGCCACACGCCCGGAAAAGCTCATCAGCCGCAACGGATCGGCTCCCATGGCCTCGGCCTTCAGAACGGTCTTGGCGTTGTGATAATCGTATTTCAAACGGAAGAGCTCCACCAGAGCCTTGTCGGGGACAAGGTTCTCCAGTTCCGCGAACACCGCCTCGCGGTGTGCGCTGAGGGCAGCGTCTATCTCGCCGGCATTCATACCGGTCATGTCCTCATAGCCGCAGTCGCCCAGGAGCTTGGCGCACTCCTCAAAATTCTGAGCCTCCAGCATGCGCCCGGCGCGGTCGGCGGTGAGCATCTTTCCCTCCCTCGCGCGCAGCATGGCCGAGAGACAGAGATACGCTTCTTTGTTCATTGACAATGGTATTCCCCCTTAGGGTCAGTCAAACAGCACGCCGGCGATCGCGGCAGACATTTCACCGCGGCACAGCTCGACCAGGAGCGCAAGCGTGCAGTTGACCTCAATATTGCCGCGCCTCAGGATCAGACCGCCGTCAAAGTCGCCCGCGGAGGGCGAGAGCGTAAGGCTGCCCTTCTCGCCGAGCTTTTCATTGGCGGCTTTTACCACAGCCTCGCCCACGCGCTCGCGGTCGGCGGCATTGAGGACGATCTCCTCCTCACCGGTGACGGCGGAGGAGGCCGCAAGCTTGGAAAGCAGAGCGACATACTGCTCTTCGTCCAGGGAACGCAGTTTCTGCTCGGCCAGTGCGAAGCTCTTGGCGATCATCTCCTGCTTGAGCGCAAGAAGTGCCTTTTTCGCCTCCATGCGGCCCAGACGCTCGGCGCTTTCCCCTTCGTCGGCACAGCTCTTCACGCCCGCGCGGATCCGCTCGCCGTAGGCCGCAGCGGCCTTGTGGGCGTAATCGTCGCGGATCGCGCCGCACGTTTCCTGCGCCTTGGCCAGGATCGCATCGCACTGCGCCTGCGCGTCGGATTGGATATGCGCAATGATTTTTTCAGTGCCTTTCATAGCGTCAGCTACCCCTTTCAGGTCGGATCAGATCGCGATGGCGTTGAGCATCAGGAAGGAGGCCAGCAGGCAGAGAATGGCATAGAACTCGACGACGATGCACATGATCATGCCCTTGGACCAGTCGTCGGGCTTCTTGGCGAGAATGTTGATGGACGCGGCCGCGACCTTGCCCTGGGCGATAGCGGAGAGCAGACCGCCGATGGCGATCGGCAGGCACGCGGAGACGACCTGCAGACCCTGCGCCACAGACAGCGTTGCGATGCTGCCGCTGACCTTGAGGTAAGCGAGGAAGAAGATAACGAAGCCGTACAGACCCTGGGTGCCGGGGATGACCTGCAGGATCATGACCTTACCGGACTTGCTGGGGTCCTCGGAGACGAGACCCGCGCCGGCCTCGCCGGTAATGCCGGTGCCCTTGGCCGAGCCGACACAGGCCAGAGCCGCTGCGATCGCAGCGCCCAGAAGTGCCAGAGCGCCGCCGCCGATGGTGTTCAAGAATTCCATTTTGATTTCCTCCTGATTGATAGGTTTTTTTTTCTTATTCTTTTGAACGAACGAACTCGCCGCCGAACTTCAGCGGCCTGAACGGCTTGCCGCCGTCGGAGTAGAACTTGCCGAAGAACTCCAGGCACTGCAGACGCAGATCGTGTACATAGCAGCCCAGCAGGTTCAGGGCAAAGTTCATCGCGTGGCCCAGCAGAAAGATGATCACGAAAGCGAGCATCGTGAAGACGTTCACGCCGCTTGCCTGGGCGGGCATGATGGCCACGGTGTTGAACACCTTGCCCACAACGCCGCCGGCCAGCATCAGCGCCATGATACGCGAATAGCTCAGCACGTCGCCGAACCAGCCTGTCGCCGTGTTGTAAATGGCGCCGAAGGCCGCCGTGACCTTGCCGAAGCCCCTGGCGTTGCGGCCAGCGCCGAAGAGCAGCATGATAACGCCGATCACGAGTACGGCAAGAGCTGCGTAGTGCAGCACGCCGCTGTGAACAAGCAGCATGTCTGCCGCCAGCAGCACGCCGCCGAGCAGGATGACCCACAGCGGGCCTTCCTCCCAGATCGCGCCGGCCTTGTCGCCGCGCTTCACCTTCTGCACGGCGGAGACCACCATGCCGGTGTTCAGGTGCAGCAGACCCAGCACCATCGAGCCGTACAGCACCAGCTCACTGTCGCTCTCGGGACTGAAGAGATGCCACAGTCCCGGCCAGGTGCTTTGGGGGTTGAAGAGATGGACCAGCTGATAGGGGATATCGCTGAAGAAGCCGCCCGTCAGAACGCCCATCGCCGCCGTGGCGATGCCGCCGTAGAGCAGCAGCTGGCAGAAGGCCAGCGAGCCGCCGCGGGGCTTGAGCTTCTTCATCGCGACGAGAGCCGCTGCGATCATGATAAGACCGTAGCCGATGTCCGCCATCATCAGACCGTAGAACAGAATAAAGAACGGCGCCATCAGCGGGTTCGGGTCCACGGTGCCGTAAGCGGGCAGCGAGTACATATCGGTGACCATATTCAGCGCATTGGTCAGCTTGTTGTTCTTCAGGCTGACGGGAACCTCGGGATAGTCCGCCTCCGCGGGCTCCTCGCACTCCCATGCGCAGTCAAAGGCGGAGAGAACGCGGTCGAGCGCCTCTTCCTTCTCTGCCGGGACCCAGCCCTGCATGACGATCACGTCCTCGGTCGACAGCGCAAGATCTGCTGCCTGGGACATGGACAGTTTCGCGTCCAGCCGGTCGGCGGCGAGCTTAAGCTCGTCACGCTGTGCGGCCTTTTCCGCAATCGAGGCGGAGAGCGCCTCTTTTTCACGGCCCAGCCGCGAGAGAAGCGCGTTGCTTTGCGCGGTGCATTGCTTCGCCGGACCGCTCATGCCGGCAAAGGACTGGGCGGTAAAATCAAGAGCGCGCAGCGCCTCCTGAATGTCGGCAAGCGCCTCCCTGGCGCAGATGATCAGAATATAGGATGCCTTCTTGTCCGCGCTGACTTCAAAGAGCTCCGCCTCCTCTGTCACGGAGGCAAGCACTTCGCGCACGCGATCCATCGGCACCTTCAGCGGCAGAGAGCCCAGCAGAACGCTGCTGCGCTCCGTGCCGTCAATGTCCAGCGGCATGTCCAGCGGCAGCCAGGGCACAAGCGATTCGATCACGGCCCTTTCCCGGCTCTCCTCCGCGCTGATGCGTCGGATACGATCGTCGGCGCCAATGATCTCGTCGGCCAGCGCAAGCGCGGCGGAAAGACCGCTGCCGTCCAGCAGCGTCTCGTCCGACACCTCCGGCATCGCGGCGAGAAGAGGCTTCTTTTCGGGGGCATAGCGGCCAAGAATCCCGACGGCGCGCTCAAGCGCGGCGTGCTGTCCTTTCAGGGAAAGGGTCTCGCTGTCCTCCCGGTGCAGGGCCTCCAGACTCTGCACATCCTCGTCCAGCTCGGAAAACTGGACGCAGCCAAGCCGGATCAGTTCGCGCAGCATCGCATCCTTCTGGGCGCGGGCGATCATCAGCCGCAGCCTCTTCATTTTCAGGATGGCCATTAGTTGTTCACGATCCTTTCCACGACTAAAGATGCGGCTCTGTCGAGCTTAGCCTCGGCCTTGGCCAGCAGAACGGCTTTCTTTGTTTCCAGCTCGTTTGCCAGCTTTTCCGCCGCAGCGTTTTCCTTTTCAGCGCTCTTGACGTGCAGCGCTTTGAGCTCTTCATCCGCTTTCGCGATCGCCGCCTGAACGGACGCTTTTCCCTCGCTCTCGGCCTCGGCGATCATAGCCTTGGCCTTCTGCTCCGCCGCCGCAACGGCAGCCTTGCCCTCGGCCTCGGCCTGGGCGATATTGTAAATTGCCTCGAATGACATCGGCACACCTCCCTTTTTCCACAGGATCCTGCCGATTCCGACAGGTGCTTGACAACAGAAGTATTATACCGCAACGACGCCTTTCTTTCAAGGAAAACCGGACAAATCCCTTGTCAAAATTTGTAGGGTTTACAATGATGTGTGACAGTAAGTAAAAAAAGATAGCGAATAG
>CAMHER010000084.1 GCA_946184215.1 uncultured Clostridia bacterium
GTGATGATCCTCACCTCCGTGTACTTGGACGGTAGGGTCTATAATGATCGGCAGCCTGTCACGTTTCTGACCATCGCCATCGTCGCCAGCAGTATGTTCTATTACATCTGGCTGCATATGCGCTTCGTGCAGGACCATGAGGACGATCTGAAGGCCCGGCAGCGGATGCAGATCATGCTCAGCCAGATCCAGCCCCATTTCCTGTATAACACGCTGTCCGCGATCCAGTACCTCTGCGATCACGATCCAAAGGCAGCCGGGGAAACCACTGCCAAATTCTCCCGCTATCTCCAGGGCAACATGAGCGCGCTCAAGGACGACGGAGAGATCCCGTTCGCGCAGGAGCTGGAGCACACCAAAATCTATCTGGACATCGAAAAGGTCCGCTACGAAGATGCGCTGCAAATCGAATATGACATTACCTGTACGGACTTCTCTCTGCCGACGCTGACCCTGCAGCCTATCGCCGAGAACGCGGTGCGCCACGGCGCCAGAGGCAAACGGGGCGTGGGCACCGTGAAGCTCGCCACGCGGGAGTATCCGGAGCACTATGCGATCACCGTCACGGACGACGGACCCGGCTTTGATCCGGAAGCGCCGGCGCTGGCCGACGACGGACGCGACCACATCGGGATCACCAACGTGCGGGATCGGCTGGAGCAGATAAGCGGCGGTACCCTCCGCATTCAGTCCGAACCGGGAAAGGGTACTGTGGTCACGATTGAAATCCCAAAGAAACGGGGAAAAACAACATGACGATACTTGCCATAGATGACGAGCCGAAAGCGCTCCGGCTTCTCCACGACGCCATCGCTGAAGCGGAGCCGAACGCCGAGATCGTAGATTATTCCGACGGCGAGGCTGCCCTGACGGCCATACGGTCGCAGGCCCTTACGCCGGACGTGGTCTTTTCCGATATCGAACTGCCGGAGTTGTCCGGGCTTGCCTTTGCCGTGGAGCTCAAAAAGCTCGCGCCAGAGACGAGGATCATCTTTGTCACCGGCTTTCCCAAATATGCTGCGGATGCGTTCCGTCTCCATGCGAGCGGCTATATCGTGAAGCCGGTTTATGCCGACCGGGTGCGGGAGGAGCTGGATCTTCTGAATCTGCCGCAGGCCAGTCCGAATCCGGACAAGCTGCATGTCCGTTGCTTCGGGCATTTTGAGGTGTTCCGGAACGGTGAACCGGTTATCTTTCAGCGGAAGCAAAGCAAGGAGCTTCTGGCCTTCCTCATTGACCGGGAGGGCCGCGCCTGTACCGCCGAGGAGATCGCCGCGGCCTTGTGGGAGGACGACGGCGATATGAAAGCGGCAAAATCCCGTATCCGTCTGATTCTGCATGATCTCCGCGCAACGCTTAGGGAAATCGGGATGGAGGATATTTTGACCCGGGAGCGGCGGCAGCTTGCCGTTCGGCGGGATTTGGTGGACTGCGACTACTACAGGATGCTGGAGGGAGATATGGAGGCGGTCAACGCATTTGACGGGACATATATGCCGGAGTACAGTTGGGCTGAGCTGACAACCGGAAGACTCTATTTCAGGAAATGAAAGCTGTTAATTCATAGATACGGATCGGGACGCTGCCGCGCCCCGATTTATTTTTTTGCTTTTTTGAAAATGGACCGGATTTTGTAACGGTTGTGAACGCTCCGTATTGTATCATTATTCTGTATTTTTATGCCGTTCCCTTTGAAATGTACAGCGAGGAGGATCTCAATGAAAATACTATGCGTAGACCGAAGTCCGTGGGGACTGATGGATATGAAGCGCAAGGTCAAAGCCATCAAGCCGGACGCCGTCATTCACGGCTGCCGCGACCCGGAGGCCGCGCTATCCCTCGCAAAGAGCGAGGGCTGCGACGTTCTGCTGACCGAGATCGATCTGGGCGGCCCGAAACGGGAGGGCCTGGACTTTGCCATGCGGATGCAGACGATCAATCCCGAAGTCAACGTCATCTTTGTCACCACGTTTGCCGAATGGGACTATGCCCGCGACGTGATCCAGATGCGGGCCAGCGGTTTTGTGCGCAAGCCCTACAAGGCAGAGCGCCTGGCGGAGGAGTTCGCCCATCTGCGCTATGCGGTATCTTAGCGACGCAATTATATATTCATAAATTCACGGAGGCAGAGAACTATGATTTCATTAAGAGGACCGAAGCTGAAATTTTTTGCTTCAATTCTGGCGGTGATCGCGCTATGCGTCGGCATTTATACCACCTTTTTCCAGTCGCAGGGCTTCGTGAAAACCACGGGTACGGTGGTTTCGGTGCGGATGGATACGAGCGGCGACGACACCTATTACTATCCGACGGTGGAATACACCGTGGACGGTAAGACCTATACCTGCGAGCTGAACGTGGGAAGCGGGAACACCAAAGTCGGAAGGAAGACCGCCGTCCTTTACGATCCGGATGATCCCGCGGTCGCACGGGACGGAAGCGGCGTCAGCGTTTATTTCATCGCTGTCGGCGCAGGCATTCTGGCGTTTATCATCGTTTCCACAATCCTGGAAAAGCGGAGCCAGGAGCGGGCGGCGGAGCAAAGAGCGTTGAGCGGCTTTACCGGCTACGCCCCCTCCATTCAGGGCGAAGAGCGGGAGCTTTACTTCCTGACCGACATCGGCACGCCCAAGTTCGGTCACAGGCTTGAAGACGCGAGCCGCCGCGTGCTTTATGAGGCAAAGGTGACGAAGTTCTCGCTTGCACAGCCCATTGCCTTTGACTTCATCGACCGCGAACACGGAAGGACAGTGCCGCATATGGTCGGTCACAACGAAGCGACGGACTGGGGCGGCAGTATCCTGCTGGATAACCACTACACCTTCGAGCTGGACGGAGTGGATGTGTGGAAGCACCTCAAAGAAAGCGGCGTTTCTGTAGAAAGCAGTTATACGGCGGGCGAAAGCACCGCGATCGGTCAAAAATACCGTATCCTGCGGGACGGAGCGGAAATCGCCGTGGCTGAAACGACCAGCCAATACCCTCACGAGGAGGACGCAGCGCAGCACAAGGTGGCGGGTGCTATCCCGATTCAGGGCTTTTATCGCGTCTGGACGCGCGAGCAAAACCTCGACCTCCTGTTTATGACGCTTGTTGCTTTTGCGCGCAGCGGCGCGGGCGACGACAGGGGCGGCAGCTACGGCGCGGTGCTTGGGACGATCAAGAATATCGGCAGCAAATAAGCCGAAGAGAAAATACGCTTGGACCAGGCAAAAACACATCGGCAGGAGAGGAAGTCTGTTATGGAACAACCGTTATTCAGAAAAGAGAGCATGGAGCGCGTCTCTTCGCCGGAAGTGCTCCGGGATTACCTGCATGTCACCTCCCCGGCGATCTGGGTCGTGCTGGCGGCGGTGATCCTCCTGCTGGCAAGCCTCTTTATATGGAGCAGCGTGACAGCCGTGGAGAGCTACGCGGCGGGAGATGCGGAGGTGCGCGGCGGCGTGCTGACCCTGCGCTTTGACGACGTGGAAAAAGCCTCCCATGTGGAGGTCGGCATGAACGTCAAGGTGGGCGATCTAACCACGCCCGTCCTCTCTGTCGGCAGCGACGAGAACGGCAATCCCATTGCCATCGCAAACGCCAATCTGCCGGACGGCAGCTATGAGGCGAGCGTGGGATATAAGAGCACGCAGATTATAGATATGCTCTTTAACTGAGGCGGTGAAGCGTATGCGTGATAAAAACTTCCGTCCTCCCGGAAAGAGCAAAGCTGCAAAGGTACCGGTGGTCATGCAGATGGAGGCGCTGGAGTGCGGCGCAGCCTGTCTGGCAATGGTGCTGGCCTACTACGGGAAGTGGATGCCGCTGGAACAGGTTCGTGTGGACTGCGGCGTATCGCGGGACGGCTCCAAGGCGGGCAACGTCATGAAGGCCGCCCGGAGCTATGGGCTGGAGGCCAAGGGCTACCGCATGGGCCTTGAAGCCGTCAAGGGGATCAGTGCCTTCCCCTGCATCATCCATTGGAATCTCAACCACTTCGTGGTGCTCTGCGGATTTCGCGGGAACCACGCCTGCATAAACGACCCCGCCCGGGGCAGCGTAAAGGTCACGATGGACGAGTTCGACAAGGCGTTCACCGGCATCGTCATGGTCTTTGCGCCGACGGAGAACTTTGAGCCGGACGGGAAACGGACAAGCACCCTCGCCTTTGCAAGAAAGCGGCTTCCCGGCGCGGGCGCGGCGATGGTCTTCGTCATGCTGACGAGCATCATCGGCTATGTGTTTACGATCCTGAACCCCGCCTTCTCCCGCTTTTTCATGGACCGGCTGCTGACCGGGGAAAACAGCGAGCTTCTGACGCCCTTTATTGCGCTCGTCGCGGCGGTGAGTCTGCTGCAGGTCTTTGTTGCGGCGATCAGAGCGGTCTATTCACTGAAAATAAACGGCAAGATGGCGGTCGTCGGCAGCGGCTCCTTCATGTGGAAGGTCCTCAAAATGCCGATGGAGTTCTTCTCCCAGCGCATGGCGGGCGATCTCCTGACACGGCATAAGGCCAATGAGACCATCGCCGAGCAACTGGTAAATACGCTGACGCCTCTGGCGCTCAGCGCTGTGATGATGGTGTTCTACCTCGTCGTGATGCTGCGCTACAGTCCGCTTTTGACGCTGGTAGGTCTTGTCAGTATCCTTATCAACATCGTCATGAGCCGGGTTATCTCCGAAAAGCGCGTCAACATTACCCGTGTGCAGACACGGGACGCCGGCAAGCTGATGAGCGCCACCGCGTCCGGCATCCGCATGGTAGAGACCATCAAGGCCAGCGGCGCGGAGAACGGATATTTCCAGCGCTGGGCGGGCTATCAGGCTTCCGTCAATGAACAGAACACGAAGTACACAAGGCTCAATCAGTACCTCGGCATCATTCCCGCCTTTATCACCACCCTTGCAAACGCGCTGGTGCTTGTGCTGGGAATATGGCTGTGTATGCGCGGCGAGTTCACCCTCGGCATGGTCACAGCGTTCCAGTCGTTCCTTGCCTCCTTCCTGAGCCCCGCCATGACGCTGGTCACCGCGGGACAGACCTTGCAGGAGATGCGGACGCAGATGGAGCGCGTGCAGGATGTGATGGAGTACCCGGAGGATCCCTATTTCTCTGACGCGCCCGTCAGCGAGGACGAGGATTACGACAAGCTTACTGGCGCGGTAGAGCTGAGAAATGTCACCTTCGGCTATTCCAAGCTCGACCCGCCGCTCATAGAAAACTTCTCGCTGAACCTCAAGCCGGGTGGAAGAGTCGCCCTTGTGGGCGCCTCCGGCTGCGGGAAAAGCACGATCTCCAAGCTCATATCGGGCCTCTATCAGCCGTGGAGCGGCGAGATTCTCTTTGACGGCAAGCCCATTTCAGAGATCGACCGCGCCGTTTTCACCGGCAGCGTCGCCGTGGTGGATCAGGATATCATCCTCTTTAACGATACCATTGCAAACAACATCAAAATGTGGGACGACTCCATCGAGGACTTCGAGGTCATTTTAGCGGCGCGGGACGCCCAGATCCACGACGATATCATGGCCCGGCCCGGCGGCTATCAGGGTAAAATCACCGAGGGAGGCCGCGACCTCTCCGGCGGTCAGCGGCAGCGGCTGGAGATTGCCCGCGTGCTGGCGCAGGACCCGCACATCGTCATTATGGACGAGGCGACGAGCGCCCTGGACGCGAGAACGGAATATGAGGTCACAAACGCGGTCAAGGAGCGCGGTGTCACCTGCATCATCATCGCCCACAGGCTCTCCACTATCCGCGACTGCGACGAGATCATCGTCCTTGACCACGGCAAGGTGGTAGAGCGCGGGACGCACGAGGAGCTGTTCAAAAAGGGCGGCTATTACACGGAACTCATTACCAGCGATTAAGGAAGGGGGTGTACCATGGGCTTATTCGACGAACAGATCCGGCTCCGCAAGGAGCGCGATCAGGAGGCCTTTGAGGACTCGATCTTTGAGATGGCGTCCGTCGTCGGGAAACGCGGTGCGGGAGAGATGCGCGACAGGCGCGTCGTCACCAGGGCGGCCATCGACGAGCTATTGAAATACTACGGCGTGAAGCCGGTGGAGATCCCCCGCAGCGTGGAAACGATGGAGGATCAGCTTGACTACGCGCTGAAGCCCCACGGACTCATGTATCGCCCAATCACTCTCTCTGAGGATTGGTATAAATCCTCCTTCGGCCCGATCATGGCCTTTTACAAGGACAGCGGACTGCCCGTGGTGCTTTTGCCGAAAAAGTACGGCGGCTACTTCTGGCAGGACGCGGACGGCAAAAAGGTCACGGCAAAGAGTCGGGCGGCGGAGCAGCTCTCCCCGGAGGCGATCTGCTTCTACAAGCCGCTGCCGATGAAGAAAATCGGGATACCGGACCTTCTCTCCTATATGAAAGGCTGCCTGAATTGGGCGGACTTCGCCATGGTGATCGGGCTGACGCTTTTGGTAACTGGCGTCGGGATTCTGATTCCGCACATCACCAAAACCCTGTCCGGCTTCGTGCTGGAGAGCGGGAACAGCCTGATTCTGTGGAGCACCGCGCTCTTCATGCTGTGCATCCTCGTTTCCTCCCAACTCCTCACGGCGTCGCGGGAGCTCGCCATGGCGAGGATTCAGACCAAGGTCGCGGTGCCGATGGAGGCGGCGATGATGGCGCGGCTCATGAGCCTGCCCACGCCCTTCTTCCGGAGGTACAGCGCCGGCGAGCTGGCAAGCCGCTCGGGAGCGGTCAACAAGCTCTGTACGCTTCTGCTGGGCGGCGTGTTCTCCACGGGCGTTACGGCAATTATTTCGCTTCTTTACATCAATCAAATCTTCTCCTACGCCCCGGCGCTGGGCTTCCCGGCGCTGGCCGTCAATCTCGTGATGGTCGCCGTCACGGTGCTGACCGGCTTTCTGAAAGTGAAAGAGGCGCGGGAATACATGAAGGGCGCCGCGGAGGAATCCGGCGTCAGCTACGCTATCCTTTCCGGCATCCAGAAAATCAAGCTCTCCGGCGCGGAGAAGCGCGCCTTTGCGAAATGGGCGAAGATTTACGCCTCCGGCGCGGAAATCGAATATAACCCGCCGCTGTTTTTGAAGATCAATTCGGCCATCACGCTGGCGGTCTCCCTGTTCGGCACGGTCCTTCTATATTATCTTGCAGCGACCAGCGGCGTCAGCCCCTCGGCCTACCTCGCTTTCACCGCCGCCTACGGCACGGTCACGGGCGCGTTTACCGCGTTTTCCGGCATCGCCACCTCCGCCGCGCAGATCAAGCCGATTCTGGAGATGGCAGAGCCAATTTTGCAAACGGAGCCGGAAACGGCGGAGGGTCGGGAGATCGTGACGAAGCTCTCCGGCAGTATCGAGCTCGCCAATATCTCCTTCCGCTATTACGACACGCAGCCCTATGTGATAAACGGCCTGAACTTGAAGATCAGGTCAGGCGAGTACGTCGCCATCGTCGGCAAGACGGGCTGCGGCAAATCGACGCTTCTACGCCTCCTGCTCGGCTTTGAGACGCCGGAAAAGGGCGCGGTGTATTTTGACGGGAAGGATCTGCGCTCCCTTGACCTCGGTTCGCTGCGCCGCAAGATGGGCGTGGTGACCCAGGACGGCAGCCTCTTCCACGGGGACATTTATTCCAACATCACCGTCTCCGCGCCCCACCTTTCGCTCGACGACGCCTGGGACGCCGCGGAAAAGGCGGGCATCGCGGACGACATCCGCGCCATGCCCATGGGAATGCACACCTTTTTGAGTGAAGGTCAGGGCGGCATCTCCGGCGGTCAAAAGCAGCGCATCATGATCGCCCGCGCCAT
>CAMHER010000085.1 GCA_946184215.1 uncultured Clostridia bacterium
AAACAGGCTCTTTCTTCTTTTCCCGACTCTGTCACACATCATTGACAAACCTACAGCCAAGTGGAGCGTAAAGCAAAGTTAAGGTTGACAACAGGGGGAAAAGCTATTATAATATCCCTGTTGAAAAGCCAATCATTTGGCCCTTGAAGCACCGCAAGGTGTATTTGGAGGGAGGGAAATACATGTCTGAAATCTACGTCAAGGAAAACGAGTCTCTGGACAACGCTCTGAAAAGATTCAAGCGCAGCTGCGCCAAGTCCGGCGTTCTGGCTGATCTGAGAAAGAAAGAGTACTATCAGAGCCCCAGCGTCAAGCGCCGTAAGAAATCCGAGGCGGCGCGCAAGAACAAGAACAAGCGCTATTATTGATCCAGATAAAACGGCAGTACCGATCGTCGGTACTGCCGTTTTTCTTTTTCATACAGAAATCTGACAAGACAAAAGCGGGAAGCACTTTTGAGGGCTTCCCGCTTCCTTTTCATCAGAATGGAGAAAAGGGGAGAGTGAATAGAGAGTTATCGACGTTCTGTTCCGTTGCTGCGGAAGGACGGACGCTTCCAGCGGCGGCCTTTGCCGCTGCCGAATACCAGGAAGTAGGCCGCGCACAGACAGCCGAGCAGCGCCAGCAGCATCACGATGATCCAGATGCCGCTCTGGCCGCGGCGGGCGCTCTGCGTGCTCTGCGTTCCTTCGATCGAGAAGCCGGTGTTGACCGTCTCTCCGCCGCTGTATTTTGCCGTCAGCGTATGGCTGCCATCGGGGAGGGTGTTGAGGAACGAGGCTTTCAGCCAGATCTCCGTGCTGCCGGAGGCGGAGGTGTAAGCGTCGCGATCAATATCCTTGCCGTCGATCTGCAGGCCTTCAAAGCCTTCATAGTCATGATCCAGCTTAAAGAAGAGGGTTCCCGAGCTGCCGCCGACCCAAACGGGTCCGTCGGAGCCCGTTCCGGCTTCGTCGCTGACTGTCAGCAGGCCATACTGGTAGCGGATATCGTAGTTCTTCGTCACGTCCGCGCCGGTGTTTTTATCGGTGATCTTGACGTCGGCAACGGTGTTCTCGCTCGAGCCGACCTTGGTCTGCGAGCCGGTGATGCGCAGCGTGACCTGGTGGCTCTCCACGCGGCCGGTGATGTTCGGCGTCGAGCGCTCGGTCAGGGGCGTGCCGTCGTAGACCTTGTTGGCGGCCTTCGTCTCAATGACAAGCTGCCGCTCGGTGATCGAATAGCTGCCCTTGGCACGGGTGATGTTGTACTGCCCCGTCACGTCGGCGCCGGAGGCGTTCCGGATCGTCACGCTCTTAATGGTGACGTCGTACTTGCCCACATCGGAAACGGATTCGGGATTAAAGCTCGCTTCGATCGTATAGCCCACCGGCAGGGGACCGCCCGCAATAACCGAAACATCGGCGGCGGTAAAGCGCTTCGCCTGGCCGTCGTAGATCTTGCTGCGGTCGCCGACGGAGAGGGTGATCTCATTGACAACCCTGCTGCTGACTGTCAGCGTGCCGGCCGCGGTGGTGACGGCGTAGTTCGCCGTGACGTCGGCGCCGGAGGCGTCCGTGATCTTGATCGAGTTTTTCGAGATGCTGTTGGCCGAACTGCCGGGATTGAGCTGGGAGCCGACGACGTTCGCTTTCAGCGTGTGGCCCTTGAGAAGTTCGCCAGAGGTGACGGAATAACTGCTGCGCGTCAGCGCACTGCCGTCATAGACCTTGCTGGCAGAGGCAGCTGTGATCGTGATGGGGCGGGGCTTTACCGTCAGCTTGCCGGGAACGATCGTGATGCTGTATTTGCCGCTCACGTCCGTATCGCCGTTCTTCACGGTAAAGTCGGCCTTGACCTCCGCCTCGCCGGCGTTGGTCAGCTCGCCGCTGAAGGTACCGGGGACGAGCTCGTCGCCCTCGGCCAGCTTGCCGGAGCTGATCTCATAGTCCTTGACGCTCAGAGGTGTGCCGTCATAAACTTTTTCAGCGCTCTTGACCGTGACGGTCAGCGCGTTGGCAGAGGCCGGGGCCGTAACGCTCAGCGTTCCTTCCCGCAGCGCAATGCTGTACTGCGCCGTGACGTTCTTGCCGTCCGCGTCGGTGACCTTGACGGATTTGGGGTCAATGGCATTGGCCGAGGAACCGATCTTGGTCTGCGAGCCGGTGATCGAAAGCGTCAGCGTGTGACCGCTCACCAGCGAGCCGGAGGTGATGGCATAGCTGTTTTTGACAAGCTCTTTGCCGTCAAATTCCTTGCTGGCGGAATCGGCGGTCAGCACAAGGGAGCGATGTGAAATCGTCAGCTTGCCGGGGACGACGGTGATATCATAGAGCTCGGAAACGTCCGTTGTGCCGCGGCTGACGGCAAAGGACGCGCCGATAGCGGCGGTGCCTACGCCGGTGAGACTGCCGTTATACGAGACAAGCACCAGCTTGTCGCCTTGGAGCAGCGCACCGGAGGTGATCTCATAACCGGAGGCGTTCAGCGCCGTGCCATCATAGGGCTTTTCCGCGTCCTTTACCTTGACGGTCAGTGGGATCTTTGCCGCGGGCGTGGGCTCCGGCGTCGGTTCGGGTGTAACAGGCGGGGTAATGACCACCTTGCCCGGCAGGACTGTGATGGCATAGTTCGAGCTGACATCCGTCTCGCCGTTCTTCACGGCAAAGCTTGCGCTCAGCTCACCTTCGCCGACGTCGGTAATGCCGCCCTCAAAGGCGTTGAGAACAAGCTGATCCGTTCCAAGCAGCGCACCGTCGGAAATCGTGTAGGTGGAACTGTCGAGCGGCGAGCCGTCATATTCCTTTTCGGCGTCTGCGACCTTAACGGTCAAAGGCTGCTTTTCGCTGCGCTCGGTAACGGTGATCGATCCGTTGATGACGCTGATGTTATAGTTGCCGGTCACGTCGCGGCCCTCCGCGTCGGATATGGAAAAACGGGCCGAGGCGGTGCTGGTGCCGGGCACAGTCTGCTCGCCGGCGTATGCTGCGGTGGCGGTATGGCCATCCACAAGATCGCCTGCCGAGATAATATAAGACGAGGGAGTCAGCGGCTGAGCATTATACTCGCCGGAGACGTTCTCTACGGTAAAGGTCACGCTGCGCGGAACGATCCGCAGCGTGCCGGGCAGAACGACGATTTCATATTCACCGGTGACGTCTTCTTCCCCGCGGGTGATGCGCACTTGAGAGACGTCCAACGTCGCGGCGCTCTCGCCGGCGTCGGTGCGGGAGAGGGTGAAGGCGCCGTCGGGGATCGTGAGCGTATCGCCGCTCTTCACTTCGCCGCCGCGGCTGTAGGAGACCGTAAGCGGCGTGCCGTCATAGAGCTTTTCGCCGCTCTCAAAGGCGAAGACGACGGCGTCCTTCCATTGGGCCTCCAGCGAGACGGAGGAGGCGAGATTCAGCGTGTCGCCGCCCTGGACAAGGGCGCTTGCGCCGTTGGCAAAGAGCAGCTTCCAGCCGACAAACTTTTTCCCCAGAGAGTTCAGCGCGGTGGATTCCGCCTGCGCATCGGGGGAGGCGGCCGTGTAGGAAACGCTTGCCTGGCCCTCGGCCTCGCTGAGCGTCACGTCGTCACCGCCTGCGGCAATGGGGGAAGGAAGAGTGCTGAGCGCGCCGGCGGAATACTGCACATGGATCGGAGCGGTCAGATCGATCCGGTCAAGCGCAAGGCGAAGAAGGTAACGCTCACCGCTGCCGTTGAAGACGGTACCGACAGA
The DNA here is from genome assembly GCA_946184215.1 of uncultured Clostridia bacterium. Taxonomy (GTDB): domain Bacteria; phylum Bacillota; class Clostridia; order Oscillospirales; family Oscillospiraceae; genus Limivicinus. The sequence continues at coordinate 3,701 of CAMHER010000085.1, forward strand.
GGAGGCGTCAAAGTCCTCGGCAAAGATGGAGGCGGGAAGCAGGACCGCCCCTGCGGTACGCGGGTCAGCCTGGGCGAGAGAAAGGAGACTGCGGCTGTCCGCGGCGGCCTCGCAGCCTTCTGCGACGAGCAGTACCGAGCGGAGCGCATAGCCCGCCGGAGGCGTGAGCCTGACACCGCTGCGGCGCAGATCGGCCACCGTCGGAGCCGTGAGGGCGGCGCCGGAGGCGTCTTTCCCAAAGTCGACGGAGAAGCCCTTTCCGAGAGCGGCTTCGACCTCCTCGGCAGAGCTGAACATGAGCTCATGCCCCTCGTCGTCCTTTGCGCTGACAGACCAGGCGACAGCGCTCGTGTCCGCTGCGTCGTCTGCAAATACCTCAGGCGCCGAAAGCCCGAAAAGCTGGGCGACCAGGACGAAGACAAGCAGCACACTGATGGTTTTCTTTATTTTGCTCATGGCTTTGTTCTCCTCTTGACAGAACGGGGTAATTCTTAAGATTCTTAAGCAATTTGTTACGGGATTTAACGAAAATGAAACTTTCATGGTCACATTATACCATTTCGTGTGGCAAAAACAAGATGCCGGAGGATGAATAATTCTTAAGGAAAGTCTTATGAAAACGGGCGGCTTTGTCTCAGCCGATCTCTGCAAGCCTCCCGAAGAGGACATAACGCACGTCCAGATCCGAATAGGTACAGGTCGAGAGCGTCAGGATCCGGTCGGAAGAGGAAAGCTCTGTCGGGACAGAGAAATCCGACAGAGAGCGCAGCGTATTGAGATAGGCGGCAAAGTCGCTCTCTTCCCCAAAGGCCGTCGTGTAGACAAAGGATTCCGGATCGGTGGTGAAGCCGGCGAAGATATCAACACGGTAGTTCTGCGTTGGCGTGTTGAGATAGAAAAACGGGTGTGCCTCGCAGAAGGCAGGGTTGATGTAATCGTCGATCAGCGCGAACATGGAACCGTCACGCATATTGTGGCCGTAGAGGATCGTGTTCTGCCCCGAAAAATCGGAGGGGCAGGCGCAGTCGGCAAAAATCGAGCCGCCGACGGAGGACGTGCCGTCCGGAAAGTGGTCAAGGTAATAGGAATTGTCCCGACCCTGGACAACGGGATAGTTGATGACGGTGTCGGGCAGACAGATCCAGCCGATGACATCGCCGCCAAGCTGCCGCAGCGCCTCAAAGTCCACCGAGACGGGAGACGTCTCGGTCTCTTCCGGCGCCTCCCCCTCCTCGGGCGGGGGAGAGGACGGCGCGATCCCGGCCGGTCTGCTTTCGGCCGGAGAGGCAGCGGTGGGCTGCGGCGACGCGACCACGGCGAGGGAGAGATCGTCATAGCGCCGGGCGGACTCCTCGTAGCCTTGCCGGATCGAATAGATCTGCCACAGACTGTACAGGATCAGCGTGATAAGCACAAAGGCGAGCGCGCCCAGCAGCACCCGCAGGATTTTTTTCATGAGCAGCGGCCTCTCTTTCATGAGCGAACGATACTCTATTATTATAGTACAGATCCGGCTGAAATGATAGTCCCCGGGGAAAAACAAAGGATTCTTCAGCTTTCGGCAGGAAGAGGCGATAGAAATGTTGTCCTTGCACTTTTATTCCATGCATGTTATAGTTATTTCAAATATTTTAAAGAAAAGGAGAAGAGCCGATGGACATATTTGAAAAATGCTATCGCCCCTCGGCGGCGGACGAGATCCGGGAAAAGGGCATTTACCCGTATTTTCATGCACTGGAATCCCGGCAGGACACAGAGGTCATCATGGAGGGCAAGCGGCGCATCATGCTTGGCTCCAACAACTACCTCGGTCTGACCACGGATCCGGAGATCATTGAGGCCGGTATCCGCGCCTTCGAGCAGTACGGCAGTGGATGCTCCGGCTCCCGTTTTCTCAACGGCACGCTGGAGATGCATCTGGAGCTGGAGGACGAGCTGGGCAAATTCCTGCGCAAGAGCGGGATCGTGACCTTTTCCACCGGCTTTCAGTCCAATCTGGGCATTCTTTCGGCGATCGTGGGGCGCAACGACTATGTGATCTGCGACAAGGAAAACCATGCCAGCATTTATGACGGCTGCCGTCTCAGCTTCGGCAAGATGCTGCGCTATGCTCACAACGACATGGAGGACCTGGAGAAGCAGCTGCAGCGCGTGCCGGAGGATTCCGGCTGTCTGATCGTCACAGACGGCGTTTTCAGCATGGGCGGCGACATCGCCAGACTGCCGGAGATCGTGAAACTTGCCAGACAGTACGGCGCGCGCGTCATGGTCGACGACGCGCACGGTCTCGGTGTCATCGGCGAGGGCGGCCGCGGCACAGCCAGCCACTTCGGCCTGGAGGACGAGGTGGATATCTACATGGGTACCTTCTCCAAATCTCTGGCCAGTCTCGGCGGCTACATGGCTGCGGACGCACGGGTGGCGGACTATGTGCGTCATGCCTCCCGGCCCTTCATCTTTTCGGCCTCCATCACGCCGGCCAGCTGCGCCGTCGCGCTCACAGCCCTGCGCAAGCTGGAATCTCACCCCGAGCTGCCCCTGCGGCTGCAGAGCCTGTCCGCCTATGCGCGCGAGGGCTTCCACAAGCGCGGCGTCCGTATCCGGGAATCCGCCGCGGACGTGCCCACGCCGATCATCCCGCTTTACACCAACGATATCGTCAATACGCTGGAAACATCCCGCCGGATCTATGACGCGGGCGTTTACGTCAACCCCGTGCTGCCGCCTGCCACGCCTCCGGCGGACTGCCTGCTGCGCACAAGCTATATGGCCACGCATACCGAGGCGCTTCTGGACGAGGCGATGGACATCATCGCCGCCAACCTGTAAGAGAGAAGGGGAGAGCTATGGGCAAAGTCGTACTGATCACGGGCGGCAGCTCCGGCATCGGAAAGCACGCCGCGCTCGCGCTGCAAAGGGCGGGCTGCACCGTGTATGAAATGAGCCGCAAGGACTCGATCGGCCTCGAGGGCATCCGCCACATCCGCGGCGACGTCACCGACGAGGCGCAGGCCGCAGCGGCAGTCAAAGAGGTCGTCGAGCGGGAAGGACGTCTCGATATCCTGATCAACAACGCGGGCTTCGGCATCTCCGGCGCCGTGGAATTTACGCCGCCGAGCGAGGCAAGAAGGCAGTTTGACGTCAACTTCTTCGGCATGGTGAACATGAACAAGGCCGCGCTGCCCATCATGCGCGAGCAGGGGGGCGGCAGGATCGTGTGCATGAGCTCGGTCGCCGCGCCGATCGCAATCCCGTTCCAGGCCTATTATTCCGCCTCCAAGGCCGCGGTGCGGACCTACTGTCTTGCGCTGCACGAGGAAGTGCGCCCCTACGGTGTGGAGATCTGTGTGATCATGCCCGGCGACATTGCCACGGGCTTTACCGCCGCCCGCGCGAAGAGCGCGGAGGGCGACGACGTCTACGGCGGACGCATCTCGCGCTCTGTGGCCGTAATGGAGCACGACGAGCAGACCGGCATGACCGCTGAGTATGCCGGAAACTTCGTGGCTAAGATCGCAACGAAAAAGGGCCACAAGCCTGTCGTGACCATGGGCGGGAAATACAAGCTGTTTGTGTTTCTCACGCGCCTGATGTCCACGCGCCTGATGACCTTCCTCGTGGGCAAGATCTACGCTTCCTGACGACAAAAAAGCATCCGGCTGCCGAATCCGGCAGCCGGATGCTTTTTGCTTTGAAAGGAGAAGCGACAAAGGAAGCTATCGTGGGAAGGAATTGAAAGGAAATACGTTTCCTTTCAACAAATCGAGCGAAGCGGATCATCCGCCCGCGGCAGAGCCGCGGGCCCTCCAAAAAAGAAGCATCTGCTATCAGCAGATGCTTCTTTTTTGGAGGCGCCACCCAGATTTGAACTGGGGCAATCGCGGATTTGCAGTCCGCTGCCTTACCACTTGGCTATGGCGCCGAATATGGAAAAGAGGGCTTTTTCAAAAACCCTCTTTTCTTTTTGTGGAGCGGCCTACGAGGCTCGAACTCGCTACCTCCACCTTGGCAAGGTGGCGCTCTACCGGATGA
>CAMHER010000086.1 GCA_946184215.1 uncultured Clostridia bacterium
CTCCCGGCGCTGGGCCTGGGCCGCGGGGCGGCAGTCGATGCCCTCCAGGGCGGCGTCCTCGCTGCCTGCGCCGCCGATCTGGCGCACCCGCTCCAGAAGGGCCGCCGTGTCGCAGGGCTTGGGCATGAAATAGGCCGCGCCCAGGGCGGCGCAGTCCGCCACCACCTGGCTGTTCATGAAGCCGGAAAGCACGATCACCGGGCACTTGCAGCCGGTCTCGGGCAGGCGGCGCAGCACCTCCAGCCCGTCCAGCTTGGGCAGCACCAGGTCCAGCAGCAGCAGATCCGGCTTCAGGCTCTGCAGCTGATTCAGCGCCTCCGGCCCGTCGGCGGCGGCGCCAACAAGCTCCATGTCCCGCTCGGCGGCAAGGGTGTCGGCCAGGAGCGCTGCGAAATCGGGGTTTGCGTCGGCCAGCAGGATGCGGATTTTAGTTTCCATAACTTTTTCCTCCCATCAATGCGGTATGCGGATCGCCCGGAACTTCCCGGGCGCATATTTACCGTTAAGTCGCATTTAATTTACCATAGCTGACACTTTCCCGACAACAGAATGCTGTCGAATCCCGCGGGAAACTTGTTGACATAATATCTGCTTCTTTGACAACGAACAAGGGCGTTCGACAAAGATCTTTCTTTCCCGCGGCAGACTTTTGTCGAATTTTGTCGAAAGCGGCGGCAAAAATGGTCCCGCCTCCGGATCTGGGGCGGGATCGCGTTTTTCAGGGCTCGCCGTAGAGCAGCTCAAAGCTCTCGTAGTGGTCCCCGGTATAATAGATCAGGCCATCGTTGGAAAAGACCATGCGCTCGGCCCCCCGGGACTTTTTGCCCAAGGTGTTGATGTCGCACTCGGTCCAGACCCGGCCCTTGGCAGAGGGCAGCAGGCCCTCCCGGTTGCCGAAGCGGTCGCCCCCGATGCACTTGCCGGGGCAGTAGCGTTCCAGGCTGCCGCCTTCCCAGCCGGCGGCGCGGGCCTCGTTCTTGGTGATGAAGTTGGAGGGCAGATGACCGTAGGCGATGAGATAGGCGAGGACGTCCTCCTTGGTGGTATAGCTGCCGTCCTCATCCGGGGCGGCGTCCGCCGTGGGCGCCGGATCTTCCGCCGCTGGGGCCGTGTCCGCCGCCGGGTCTGTCTCCCCGGTCGCTTCATCCTCCGGCAGCAGGAGCAGCTCCTCCGAGAACGACGGGAACTCACTCTGGCTTTCCGGCGTCGACGCCTCGCTCACGGGGGTGACCGCGCAGCCCGTCAGCAGCGAGGCCAGCAGCGCCAGTATCAGCAGCAGCGCAAGACTTTTTCTTCCTTTGCCCATGCTCATTCTTCCTTTCGGGGATTTGTTCGGTTTATTGTACCACGAAGGATGGCGCTCTGCAAGGGATTGCCGGGACCCGTTTCTTGTGATACAATTCCCTTATCAAAAAAAGGGGGGTGCCGCCGGCATGAAAAAACGAATGCTTCCGCTGCTGCTTCTGCTGCTGCTTCTGGCAGGCTGCGGCCGGGAAGCCGCGGACAGCACGGGCGGCGGCGCGCCAGCGGGAGAGCGGCTCGCCCCCATCAGCCTGAGCCTGGAGGAAAGCCAGGCCATGGCCAGGGTGCTGAACGCCAACCGGGTGCTTTACCGGGAGGGCAGCCTCTACTGCTATGATTTCGACCGGGACTGGAAGCCGGTGCTGGCCCGCTACACCTGGAAGGACGGGAAGCTCTCCGGCTTCCGGGTGCTGGCGGAGGGCTGCGTGCCGGAGTATCTGTGCTATGTGGACGGCTGGCTCTGCTACATCAACCGGGACACCGGCGCCATGGAGCGGGTTTCGGCGGAGGGCGGCGAGCGGCAGCTGATGCGCCAGGGGCCCTGCAGCTGTCTGACCGCCCGGGGCGGCCTGCTGTACTACTGCGACGAGGCGGGCCGCGGCCAGGCCCTGGACATGGCCCGGAATTTCGACACCCTTGTGCTGGAGGAGCCCTGCTCCTTCCTCTGGCCCATGGGAGAGGGCATCCTCTACCGGGAGGCCGAGAGCGGCCGCATTCTCTACCGGAACGAAAGTGGCCGGGAGTTTCTCCTCAGCCCGGAGGGGGCCTCGCCGCCCCTGGTGCTGGAGGATCGGATCTGGTACGGTTTCGCGGGAAGCCTTGTGGCCCGCAGCTTCAGCGGCGGGGAGGACCTGGTCTATGCCCTGCCGGAGCACACGGGAGATCCGGAGCTGCTGCCCGTGAACGAGGGGCTTCTCCTCCGGGGAATCTGCGATACCAACGGCGTCCTCCAGTGGGAGGGCGGCGTCGAAGGGCCCTTCGAGGACCTGGACCGGGGCTACCGGATCTGCGACTGGCTGGGCGAGGGTCTGTGGGTGGACACGGTCTATGAGCCGGACGGGCGCATCCGCTGCTATCTGCTGCGGGACGAGGCGGGAAATGAGCTAAGCTTCCTGGCCGGGAAAACACAGTGAAGCGTGAAAACGGGCATACTGCAATACACAAGCAATAAGCGGAGACCTTGGTTCGCACGTAGGGGAGGGGCTCTGCGTGCCCTGCGGGTATGTCCCCTCCCTGCAGCATCATGCACTATCATAATATATGTTCGGCGAACTCGCAGATTGTACGAATTCGCCGAACATTTCTTGCTATAAAAGCCTGCTTCCGCCGGGAGGGCGCAAGGGTCGCCACCCGTAAGATAGTTTTATCGTCATTTGCAGGGACGGCATGGCATTTGTCATGCCGTTTCCTGTTTCATCAGTTCATCAAGCGGGATAAAACCGATCAGATCGTACTGAATATAGATGCTCTGGCGGCGCTTGCCGCTGCTTTTGTCCGGCGCTCCCACATAGATCGCCTTGATGAGCTCGTGCGCAACATAGGGCGTCAGCTCCTCCAAAGCCGTATACTTCTGAATACGCTCAATGAACAGGTCTAAATTCTGGTTTTGCTGTTCCTGTACTTCAATCTCCTGTCGGAGAACATCTGCCGCTTCCTTCAAGCCCTGCTGTTCTTCCTCATAGCCGTGGCTCATCGCTGCAAAACGCTCGTCGCTCAGCTTCCCGGCCACATTATCCTCGTAGGTTCTCACGAACAGACGGTCAAGCTCCTGAATGCGCTTCTCCGCTTTTTCAAGCTGCTTCCGCTTGACCTTAAGGATCGCTTTACTCTCCGTCTGCATTTTCTCCTCCATGATCGCCCGGAAATGGGCTTCATAGCGGAGCACAAGCTCAATGACCCTCTGCGTGTAATTCCAGACCAAGCGTTCCAACACGATTGCGCGGATGAAATGGGCAGTGCAAGGAGAATTGCTGCCGCGAGAGTTCGAGCAGGTGTAATTCCATTTGGTCGGATCATCGTGAGAGCCGCTGAAATACATCTTGCCCTTGCAGTCCGCGCAGAAAACAATGCCCGAGAACATATGCGTATTACCGGATTTCGTTCTGCGATGCCGCTGCTCCCGGAGCTCTTGCACCTTGTCAAAGGTGTCCATGTCGATGATGGCCGGGTGCGTGTTGTAGAAGATCGCCTGGTTCTCTACCGGATTCTTGCGGGTCGTCTTGTCCCAGATGGAATTGGAATACGTCTTGAAGTTAACAGTGCAGCCGGTGTACTCGCGGCGGGCAAGAATATCCGAGATGCTTCTGGATTCCCAATGGTAAGGGTCAGCTGGCTTCGGATGATTCGCATTGCGTCCTTCCTGCAAATAGTAGGAAGTGATGTTCAGCACTTTTTCCTCTGTGAGCAGATTTGCGATCTGCGTCGGGCCTCGGCCTTCCATGCAGAGAGCGAAGATACGTTTGATAACCTTCGCGGCGTCCTCGTCCACGATCCATTTTTTCGGATCGTTCGGATCTTTGATGTAGCCAAATGGGATAAAGGTCGTCAGCGGTTCCCCACGCTCTCCCTTGGCCTTGACGACAGCCCGAACCTTCCGGCTGGTATCGCGGGCATAGAACTCGTTGAACCACATGCGAATTCCGGCGAAGTCATTGTCCACACTGTTTTGATTAAGCGTATCGAAATTGTCGTTGATCGCAATGTAGCGAACGTTGTGCTTGGCAAAGGTGATGTTAATGAACATACCCGTCATCGTGGAGTTTCGCCCAAGGCGCGAAAGGTCTTTCGTCAGCACGACGGCTACATGATCCGCTTCGATTTCATCAAGCATTTCCTGAAAGCCGGGACGATCAAAATCCGTTCCGCTGTATCCGTCGTCGATGAAGAAAACGGGGTTCGGGAATTTTCTGTCTCGCGCATAGTCGCTGAGGATGCGGCGCTGATTGCTTATGGAGTTCGACTCGCCATCCAGGGAGTCCTCGTTTGAGAGGCGGCAGTATAATGCGGTGATTTTATCAGTTGCCCTTGACAATTCTGTTTCCTCCTTTTCGTAGGCAACTGTCTGTACAGGATCGGATGGCTTCATGCTAACATAACTTTCTTCGTTTGTCATCAGAAATCCTCCAAATTATGCAGCACGATCCGGGACAGTTTTTGATCCAGCATCTCCGTTCCCTCATAGCTGCCGGTGACGGTATAGATCGTTCCGTCAATCTCCTCTATGATCTTCATTTCCGGAATCCACCATGCGCTCGGATTATTAACGACGATGTGACCATCCGCGTCAACGCGGTAGTTGCGGCAGCGTTGACCGTCAGGAAGAGGATCACGTTTTGCGTAAGGATCGGGACGGCTGAAATACAGTTCCGGTATGCTCTCCTCTCCGTCATCCTCGTCATCTTCCCATGCTTCGATCATCTCCAGATATTCGGCTTCGTCGGAATCAAGGTCAAATTCTTCATCATCAAAATCGTTCATGTGTTCATTATCCATTTTTTCATTTTTCCTTTCAGCGACATTTCTAAAGCAAGATACGCCTATGGAATACGAAAACTCCAAAATGAGTTTTGCTTCCCTCGGCCCTCTCGTTGGGGGATGAATGTTCCCCAATCCCTTGATCGGAAAAATCTGAAGATTTTCCGTTTTGGCTCAAATTTCATTTTCGCAGCGGCAGCAAACTGCCGGATCTTTGTTAGTGTTTAGAAACCCGAAATCGGGGGCAGACGTGAAATCGTATTCCTTTGTGAAAAACGTGATCTGAAAGCCGCATGACATCTATGTTTCTCATGCTCTAAAAGCTAACAGCCGTGACGCTGCCAGGCATAAATCTGTCACGCTCTAAAATCCGGAAAACCGGGGTGCAGGTCAAATCATATAGCCCCGTCAGAATCGCATTGGGAAAGCCGCATGATCGCTGCGTTCTTCACGGCCTAAATCGTGACGCAGGGGCTATATTTCCTGCTCGTCCTTTTTGCGCCCCTGCCCGACCTCCGGCTCCTGCTGTCGGAGTATTGTTTCAATATTGCCCTTGACGGTCTGCAGCTCCTTTTCGCGCTTCTGGCTATCGCGGTATTCAGTGTATCCGGCGTTTTTGGCAGAAGTCAGATCTTCGATCTCGTCCTGGATTCGCTTGACAGTAGGAATCGTTTTGACCCCGTTTTCTTTGAAATACCGCATGGCCGCATCGTAGAGCATCAGCGCCGGGCGGTTTTCCTCGTAAAACTTCTCCCGCTTTTTCTTCGGCAGCTTTAGGTACTCCGCGTGCAGATCCTTTCCCGCGCGGGCATTCAAAACCTGCCGCTGTAGTTCCTTCTTTTCCTTCAGGGTTTGCTCAATCGCTTTTATATCGGTGCGAGAAGTAGAAACTTTTTTATGCGCGTCCTCTAATGCGGTGTCGAGCGCGTCCAGATCGGTCAGACCGTTTTCCTGCAAATAGATCAGTGTTTTGGCCATCGTTTTCAGATTGAAGGTCTTGCCCCAATGGATGTAACCTTCGCCTTTTCCTTCGGCGCGTTTTGCTTCCAGATCGATCAGCTTTTCAATCTCGGGTTTCATCGCGGGCGTGACAGAAATGTCCGGCCTCTGATGGACGGAAGGAATGATTTGTTTTGCATGATTCTCCAATGCGGCGAGGATCGCTTCTTTGGAAAAATCGTCACCCAGCTTGCGGGACGTGATCGGCTTTGTGCGTTCCGGCGTCAGATAACTGAAACGGCCGCGGCTCTCTTTTACCGCAACACCGTAATCCTCCAGCAGAAAATCGAAAAACTCATCCAGCGTTTTGGATTTTTTGAGTGCAGCGCGGATCTGTTTTCGCAGAATTTCTTTATCTGTTTCAAACTTCGTTTGCTTTGGTTCTTCACCGTTCGCAATCCGCTCGGCGTTTTCTTCGTCGAGCTTTTTCTGTCCCTGCTTCTGAGCCCAGTACTCGCGTTCCGTGATCCTGTTCTTGCTGCCGTTCAGCAGATCGATCTGATACAGCCCCTCACGCTGACACATCTCCATCACTTCCGCACGCAAATAACGGAGCGCGGCTGCGGTGCATCGGTGCTTCATACCGGGAAGCGTGTCGCAGGCTTTATCCATGTACGGCATCATCGGAACGCGCTCGATACGCAGACTGTTGATAACGATATGCACATGGATGTTGCCGCTTTTGTTGTGACCGTCGGGGTGTGTGCAGACCAAAGCCTGGTGGCCGGGGAAATGCTTTTTGCAAAATTCCAAGCCCAACGCTTGTGCCCGATCCATCGTTAAGCCGTTTTCTTCCACATCTCTCGGATCAAAACTGATGATGTAGTGATGAGTCTTCACATCGCCGCGGGAGAGATTTTTGTTGTATGCGAGATTCGTTTTCATGCAGGCGATGGCAAAATCCTCATCGCCGCAGAGAACAGAATCAATGCGGTAATCCTCGCGCGGGATCAGATGGCCGTCAGCATCCAGGATCGGCTTGTTGCTGCTCTCGTCGTGCTGAAAGATCAAGTAACGCTCGGCGGCCCCGAGGTCCGAGTTTTTCGAGCTCAAATGTTTGATCGTTGCCAATGGCGCGTCCCACCTCCTGCAGGATTTCATATTTCCATTCCGCCAGATCGCCGAGGGCGCGGCGGATATCTGTTGTGATACCGGGATCAAAAGAATCCGAATTGAGCGCACGGGCGATCTGATTGAGATTGTTCCCGATGCGTTTTCCCTCGGTGATCAGTTCATCGACTTTTGATAAAAGCTCCTTGTTCACCGGCGAGAATTTGATCACGGGATAAATCTGAAGCTTCTCCAAAGATGTGCGGATCATCTCCGATTGATTCATCCCGTAGACCTGGCACTTGCGTAAAAAGAATTCGTACTCGTCATCGTCCAGGCGCGTCTTGATCACATGACTGCGCTTGGGCGTGTCGTACGGTCCTCTCATTTTTGAACACCTCCGTGTGAGAAAAAATGATCGTTTCTTTCGTTCTGCTGGGTTTGGGGAAGGCACTCCCCAACAAGTTCTGACCGCGGCAAAAATTCGGCTATCTCGAATTCTGGGCCACGGGTCGATACTTGCTCTAAGTAAGAAACCGCTTCCCCTACGCCACTTTTTTCACGTTTTGCTTTTCAGACGCGTTCCTTATTTGAAAAAACTTGATAAAACCAAAGGCAGGCATCAAGCCAAAGATCACGCGCAACTGCTCATGCTGCGTGATTCTTTTTTGGACTTGATACCTGCCCTTTGCTTCCGTATTCACCGACGGGAGGACGGCTCACTATGCCAAGGTATTCAATTAATAGGTCGTCACAAAACTGATATAAGGGATGAGTTCCAGAGGAATGACAGGATAACTCTGGTGCCGGATCAGTGCAAACTGCCGTTTGCACTTCGGACAGTTGACGATGAATTCCGCATCATTGATTTCTTCCAGCGTTTCAATCGGGACCAGCTCTGATT
>CAMHER010000087.1 GCA_946184215.1 uncultured Clostridia bacterium
CGCTGAACCCGCCCACGATGCAGCGCAAGCGCTACAAGATCGTCCCGACCAAGAAGCCCAAGAAGGTCGCCATCATCGGCGGCGGCGTCGGCGGTATGGAGTGCGCGCTGGTTCTGAAAAAGCGCGGCCACAACCCCGTCATCTTCGAGAAGGAAGACAAGCTCGGCGGTCTGTTCCTCACAGCCTCCGCGATGACCTTCAAGGAGAACGACAAAGAGCTGCTTCGCTGGTACGACAGAGAGATCAAAAAGGCCGGCATCGAGATCCGCTACAATACCGAAGTCAACGACCTCGGCACCATCAAGCGCGGCTTTGACGAGATCATCGTCTGCACCGGCTCCGTTCCCAGAACGATGCCTCAGATCAAGGGCTTCGAGAAGACCCGCACCTTCCGCGAACTGCTCCGTGAGAAGAAGGTCGAGGGCGACAAGATCGTCTTCCTCGGCGGCGGCCAGTCCTCCTGCGAGGCGGCTTACGACCTGGTTCTGGCCGGCAAGCACCCCGTCATTGTCGAGTACGGCAACGACCTGGTCGCGGCGCAGGCCACCTGCCTTGCGAATACCTCCTTCCTGCGTGACGCGATGGAGTATCACAAGGTTCCCGTCTACCTGCACAGCACGATCACCGAGATCGGCGACGGCTACTGCATGATCAAGACTCCGGACGGCACCTTCCGTCAGGAGTGCGACGCCGTTATCAACGGCATCGGCTTTGTGCCGGCTCCCGTCGGCGAGAAGGGCGCCCACGTCCACCGTGTCGGCGACTGTGTTGCCATCGGCAACCTGCGCACCGTCATCTGGCGTGCCTGGGACGTCTGCATGCGCATCTGATCGAAACATACAACAAAAAAGGTATGGCCTTCCGGCCATACCTTTTTTGCTGCCTTCAGAAAAACAGGGGAACAGCGATCAAAGAAGAGCTGTCAGGGAAGACAGCTCTTCTTATATTTCTGCTTTTTCGGGGAAAGCTAACGGCACAGAAAACGAGCGAGGTGTTTAAAATGGGAAAACGTTTGGGCAGACAGACAGTACTCCTCTCGATGCCGCCGGTGATCCGGGGCTATGCCGCCGTAGCGGGAAAAAAAGAAGGGGAAGGGCCGCTGGGAGAATGCTTTGACTATGTCTCGGAGGATTCGTATTTCGGCGAGCAGAGCTGGGAAAAGGCCGAGAGCCATATGCTGCGGCAGTGCTTTTCCCTGGCCTGTGACAAGGCAAAGCTCCCACCGTCGGAGCTGGACTATATCTTCTCCGGGGATCTGCTGAACCAGTGCATCAGCTCCGCTTTTGCCATGCGCGACACGGCCGTGCCCTATTTCGGCACCTACGGCGCCTGCTCCACCATGGCAGAGACGCTTTCTCTCGGCGCGATGCTGATCGAGGGCGGCTTTGCCTCCCGGGTCTGCGCGCTGACAGGCTCCCATTTCTGCTCGGCCGAGCGGCAGTACCGCTTTCCGCTGGAATATGGCGGTCTGCGGGCGCCGACCGCCCAGTGGACCGTCACAGGCTCGGGAGCGGTTGTGCTTGGCTCAAAGGGAAAGGGACCGCGCATCACACACGTCACGACGGGCGTGATCTGCGACGCCGGGATCGACGACGTCGCCAACATGGGCGCGGCCATGGCACCGGCCGCCCATGCCACGCTGACGGCGCACTTCGCGGACACCGGAAGAAGCTTTGAAGACTATGACGCCGTGTTTACGGGTGACCTCGGCGCCATCGGCCATGATATCCTGCAGTCGCTGCTGCACAAGGACGGCTATGACACCGGCGTGAAATATATGGACTGCGGCATGCTGATCTATGACGTCAAGACCCAGGGGGTCAACAGCGGCGGCAGCGGCTGCGGATGCAGCGCTTCGGTCCTCTGCGCGCATATCCTGCCGGCGATCGAAAAGGGGATCTGGAAGCGCGTGCTTTTTGCCGCGACCGGCGCGCTGATGTCACCGACAAGCGCTCAGCAGGGCGAGAGCATCCCCGGCATCTGTCATGCCGTGGTTATTGAAAGCGGGGTGGAATGATGGACGTGCTGCTTCCATATGTAAAGGCTTTTCTGGTCGGCGGCCTGCTTTGCGTGATCGGCCAGGTGTTGATTGACCGGACTCGCCTGACGCCCGCGAGGATCCTGACAAGCTATGTTGTCGCCGGCGTCGTGCTCGGCGCCTTGGGCCTGTATCAGCCGCTGGTCGACTTTGCCGGGGCCGGGGCCAGTGTACCGCTGACAGGCTTTGGTAATCTGCTGGCGAAGGGCATCCGGGAGGCTGTGGCGGAAAAGGGGCTGATCGGCGTCTTCACCGGGGGGATCGGCGCTGCGGCGGGCGGCATCTGTGCTGCGGTGTTTTTTGCGCTGCTGGCCGCACTTCTTTTCCGGTCCAGAGAAAAGAAATAAATTATGTAAACCAATGAAAAGAGACTGCTCACGCAGTCTCTTTTCCTGATTTGACAGGGATGGGAGAAACAACTATAATATTGATATCTTCTGATAAAAGAGGTTGAAGCGCATGGAGAAGCCCAGCCTTGACAAGCTCAAAAACAAAGGAACGGTGGCCACTGCGGCGACGATTGCGGCGGCGGGGGTGCTGATCGGCGGAGCCTTTGAGGCCCCGGCTGATATCCTGAAAAACGATGAGATGGCTCCCGCGCCTGCCCCGATCGTCGAGGTGCTGGACGCCCAGGCCGAGCCGGACGACGGAGACGGCGGGGACGAAACGGTCGCCGAAGAGGAAGAGGAGAAGAAAAAGGGCGGCGTTCGCGCCAAAACGCGGGAGCTGATTTTGCGCATGCCGCTTGCTGTGCGCGCCTGTGTGGCCGTGCCCCTGTGGTGCGTGGGCTGGGCGATCATCAGCCTTGCCTCGCTGCTGTGGGCAGGAGTGATCTCGCCCGTCGGTTCGGAAATCCTCAAATGGGTGCTGATCGGGCTGATGATCCTCTCTGCCGTGGCGCTCACGGTCAAGACCGTGTTTCCTAAAACACCGCTGAAAAAGATCCTGAATCGGCGCACGCTTCTGTGGGTGCTGGGGGGATCGACCCTCTTCTGCATCGCCAACGTCGTGCTGCAGAAGCTGTATCCCGATGCGCCGAGACTCTATGATATCGCCCGCGTCGTTGCGTCCGCGGCCCTGCTCGTCAGCGCGCTGATTCCGGTGCTGAAGCACGAGCAAAAGGAGCGGCAGAAGTGCGCGGAGGAGGAGAAGGCCGCGCGGGAAGCGGAGGAGGCCGCGGCTCTCGAGGCCGAGATCGAAACACCGGAGCAGGCCCAGGCGCGTGTCGAGCGCGAAATCCTGGAGCTGGCCGACAGCGTGAGTTTTCGATAAAATCGGTATATATGCAAAACGCAGCCCGATCGGGCTGCGTTTTGCTGTGTATCAGATGGAGAGAGGCTTCCCGTCGAGTACGGCTTCAACAAGCACGTCGCCCCGATAACGGAGCTTGAGCGAAAAGAAGGGATGCTCCTCTGCCAAGAGGCGCAGAAAGACTTTGTCGCCCTCCCAGAGGGGGAGAGAAAGGATTTCGTCGCGGCGCTTCCAGGCCAGCACGCCCTCGCTGCACTCACGCAGTTCGCCGGAAAAGCTGTCCGAGGTGAACAGGTGCATATACTCCGTGCCCCACTCGTCCGAGACGAAGGTCACGATGCCGCGAAAGCGCCACTTGAGAAGGCGCAGCCCGGTCTCCTCGTATACCTCGCGCAGCAGGCATTCCTCCGGACTTTCGCCCTCCTCAAAGCCGCCGCCGACGCCGATCCATTTTCCGGCGTTTTCGTCCGCGGCTTTTTTCACGCGGTGCAGCATCAGCACCTCGTCGCCGCGCTCAAGATAGCAAAGCGTCGTGTTGCGCATTTGCTCTGCGCCCCCTTCCCGGAGAGATGAGGGCATTATAGCATGGAAAACGGGAAGATTCAACCGAAGAGCGGTTGACGGGAAGCCGTGCAGCAGGTATAATACAGATCGCTGGTTATTTTGGAACATTTAGATGCATTTTTTTGGTGAAACAATGGCAAATCCGGAAAAAAGGCAAAAGAATAAAGCAACACGCATGCTGATGTGGCGCTTCCTGAAGGGGAGCAAACGGTTTTTCTTCATCAGCATGCTTTGCGCCGCGCTGGCCGCGCTGGCCGATATGATCTCGCCGCAGATCATCCGCGCCGCCATCGACAACGCCATCGGCGGAAAGCCGGCGGAGTTTCCTGCCTGGGTCATGCGCGGCATCGACGCGATCGGCGGCTTTTCGTATCTCGGTGAGCACCTGTGGATCATGGCGCTTGGCGTGGTGGTCGTTGCCGCCATCAAGGTGACAAGCCAGTACATCTTCCGCGTCAGCAATACCAAGGCGTCCGAAACGCTGGTCAAGACCATGCGCGACACGGCGTTTTCCCATATCGAGCACCTGCCCTTTTCCTGGCACATGAAAAACCGCACGGGCGACATCATCCAGCGCTGCACCTCCGATATCGACACCATGAAAAACTTTGTTTCCGAGCAACTGACGAATGTGTTCCGCATCCTTGTCATGCTGATTCTGAGCCTGGTGTTCATGTTCTCCATGGATGTGCCGCTGACGCTGATTGCTTTTATCCCGATGCCCTTCATCATCGCCTACTCGCTTCATTTCCACACCAAGTTCCGCCAGGGCTTCATGGACTGCGATGAGAACGAGGGTAAGCTCTCGACCATGGCGCAGGAAAACCTGACGGGCGTACGCGTCGTGCGTGCGTTTGGCCGCGAGCGTTTTGAAAAGGACAAATTCGAGGCGCAGAACGAATACTATACCTCGCTGTGGGAAAAGCTCGGCGCGATCATGAGCCGTTTCTGGAGCACGTCCGACGTCCTCTCCGGCACGCAGGTGATGCTGGTTGTCGTCTTTGGCGCGATCTTCTGCATCCGCGGGCGGATGGAGGCCGGCGAATATGTGGCCTTTATCTCCTATAACGCGATGCTGATGTGGCCGATCCGCATGCTCGGCCGAATGATCGCGGAGATGAGCAAGGCCGGCGTCTCGATCGAGCGCATCCGCTATATCATGGACTCTCCCGTCGAGCAGGACCCGCCGGACGCGCTCACGCCGGAAATCAGCGGTGATATCGCATTTGATCACGTCTCCTTCGCCTACGAAAACTGTCCGCCGATGCTGCAGGACGTCAGCTTTTCGATGGAAGCGGGCACCACGCTCGGCATCCTCGGGGGCACGGGCAGCGGCAAGTCCACGATGATGTACCTGCTCGACAAGCTCTATCCGCTTGAAGAGGGGAAGGGGACGATCACCGTCGGCGGCGTCGACATCCGCAAGATCAAGACGGACTGGCTGCGCAAGCATATCGGCATCGTCCTGCAGGAGCCGTTTCTGTTCTCCCGTACGATCAGCGAAAACATCGCCATCGCCTGCGACGGAACGGATCTGACCAGCATCAAGGCCGCGGCTGCCGCCGCCTGTCTCGACGAGACGGTCGAGAGCTTTGCAAAGGGATATGATACCTTCGTCGGCGAGCGCGGCGTTACGCTCTCCGGCGGACAGAAGCAGCGCGCTGCGATCGCCCGCACACTGACGGGCAACACGCCGATCATGATCTTTGACGACTCGCTCTCCGCCGTCGACACCGAGACGGACGCGAAGATCCGCGCCGCGCTGGAGGAACGATTCGGCACCGCCTCGATCATCCTGATCTCCCACCGCATCACGACCCTGTCCAAGGCCGACAAGATCCTTGTGCTGGAAAACGGCCGGATCGTCGAGCAGGGTACGCATGAGGAGCTGAAAGGCGCCGGCGGCATCTACCAGAGCATTTACGAGATCCAGTCCGGCACGGCAAAGGAGGCGCAGGTATGAAAAAGACCTCCGAACAGACGAGCGGGCTGAAGTTTTTCGGTATCGGCAAAATGCTGCCGTATCTGAAAAAGTACCGCGGCATGATGGCCGCGATGGTCGTACTCGCGGTGTGCGGCAGCGCGATCGATATCGGCACGCCGCTCCTGCAGCGCTATGCGCTCAACCATTTCGTCGGGCTCGGAACGCTCGACACGATCCTGCCCTTTATTCTGATCTATGTCTGCGTGATCTTCTTTACAGGCGTGACCAACTATTTCTCGGCGCGCAACGCGCTGTGGCTGGAGGTGCGCCTGGACAAGGATCTGCGCAACGCAGCCTTCGAGCACCTTCAGACGTTATCCTTCTCTTATTTCAGCCAGAACAGCGTCGGCTATATCCACTCGCGCGTCATGTCCGACACCTCGCGTATCGGTGCGCTCTTCTCCTGGACGATCATCGACAGCGTCTGGCAGGGCGCTTACGTCATCGGCGCGGTCGTCGCCATGCTGATTGTCAATGCCCGCCTCGCGCTGATGGTGCTGACGATCCTGCCGCTGCTGGTCGTGCTCTTCTCGATCTTCCAGAAGAAGCTGGTGCGCATCAACCGGGAGATCCGTGAGATCAACTCGAAGATCACCGGCAACTTCAACGAGGGCATCACCGGCGCCAAAACGGTCAAGACCCTTGTCATCGAGGACAAGATCGAGAGCGACTTTCGCTCGGAGACCGGCAATATGCTGCGCCGCTCGGTCTATGCCTCCCACCTGCGCGGCATGTTCGCCGTGACGATGAACTTTGCCTCGTCCCTCGCGCTTGCCATCGTGCTGTGGCGCGGCGGCTTTATCGCCCGCAGCGAGGTCGGCACCTTCTCGATGTTCATGTCCTATGCCCAGGGCATGATGGAGCCGATCCGCTGGCTGGTCGACGCCTTCTCCGATTTTGTCACGACCCAGGTCAACATCGAGCGGCTTACCAAGCTGCTGGAGACGAAGCCGGACGTGAACGACACGAAGGAGGTCATCAATCTCTACGGTGACAGCTTCGAGCCGAAGAAGGAGAACTGGGAGCCGATCAACGGCGACATCGAATTCAGGGACGTCTCCTTCAAGTACCCCGACGGCGACGAATATATCCTGGAGCATTTCGATCTGAAGATCCCCTTCGGCACGAACGTGGCCATCGTGGGCGAAACGGGCGCGGGCAAATCTACGCTTGCAAACCTCATCTGCCGCTTCTACGAGCCGACCGAGGGCAGCGTGCTGATCGACGGGCGCGACGCGCGCGAGCGCTCGCAGCTGTGGCTGCACAGCGCCATCGGCTATGTCCTCCAGACACCGCATCTCTTCTCCGGCACGGTGCGGGAGAATCTGCTCTACGCCAATCCCGACGCCACGGACGAGGAGATCGAGCGGGCGCTGAAGCTCGTCTCGGCCGACGAGGTGGTCGCACGCCTGGAAAAGGGATTGGAGACCGATGTGGGCGAGGGCGGCGATATGCTCTCCACGGGCGAGAAGCAGCTGATCTCCTTTGCCCGTGCGATCCTGGCCGACCCGCGCATCCTGGTGCTGGACGAGGCCACCGCCTCGGTCGACACGATCACCGAGCAGAAGATCCAGAACGCGATCGACACGATCATCCGCGGCCGGACCTCCATCGTGATCGCGCACCGCCTCTCGACCGTCCGCAACGCGGATATTATCCTGGTCGTGAAGGACGGCAGGATCATCGAGCAGGGCAGGCACGACGAGCTCCTCGCCGCGCGCGGCCACTATTACCGGCTCTACACCCGCCAGTATGAGGACGAGGCGACCAGCGCCTTCCTCAGCAGAAAGTAACACAATCAACGGCAAAAGGCCGACCCGTTTGGGTCGGCCTTTTTGAGACTGTCAGAGAACCTCTGAAAAAGCTCAGATAACAGGGCCGCGGGGG
>CAMHER010000088.1 GCA_946184215.1 uncultured Clostridia bacterium
GCTTCTTGTACTCGGCCTTGAACTGCTCGGCGAGCTCCTTGAGGTCGGCGGCGGTGAGGTCGACGTCATAGACGACGCCCTTCTTCTCCTTCATCGCGTCGATGAGCTGCTCGAAGTACTTCTTGCCGACTTCCATGACGACGTCGGAGAACATCTGGATGAAGCGGCGGTAGGAGTCGTAAACGAAACGCTCGAACTTGGGATCGGGGTTGCCCTTGATCATGGCGGCGACGACGTCGTCGTTCAGACCGAGGTTGAGGATCGTGTCCATCATGCCGGGCATGGAGGCACGGGCGCCGCTGCGGACGGAGACGAGGAGGGGATTTTCGAGATCGCCGAACTTTTTGCCGTTGATCTGCTCGATCTTCTCGACATACTCCATGACCTGGGCCATGATCTCGTCGTTGATCTGACGGCCGTCGTCATAGTACTTGGTGCAGGCTTCGGTGGTGATGGTGAAGCCCTGGGGAACGGGCAGACCGATGTTGGTCATTTCGGCCAGGTTCGCGCCCTTGCCGCCGAGCAGCTCACGCATGTTCGCATTGCCTTCGGAAAACAGGTAGACATACTTTTTGCTCATGTGTTTTTCGATCCTTTCTATTTTTCAAAACTCTATGCAAGTCAGGGATTTCTCGCGAATGTTAGAATAACACAATCTTACAGATTTAATCAATACATTTTCCGCACAAATCGGGACATTTCTTTCACAATCTTTTGGCCAATTCGTCTGTAAGCGCGACAAAAGAGCCCAGATCGAGCGCTTCGCCCCGGATCCGGATGTCAAAGCCGCAGTTTTCGAGCGCTTGCTCGATCAAGGCCCGCTCGCACCCCAGTCCGGAGGCGAGCGCGTTGGCAAGGGTCTTGCGCCGCTGGTTGAAGGCCGCCCTTATAATCTGAAAGAGCAATTGCTCATCCGATACCGCAAAGGGCTTTTCCCTCCGCCTTGTCAGGCGGATGACCGAGGAGGTCACCTTGGGCTGAGGGTGAAAGCAATGGGGCGGGACGTCGAAGAGGAGCTCGGGGCGCGTGTACCACTGGACAAAGAGAGAAAAGGCGCCGTAATCGGGTGTGTTCGCCGCGGCGCAGATGCGGCGCGCGACCTCGCGCTGGATCATGACGGTGATCGTCTCAAAGCAGTCGGAGCGGATCAGCGCGGTGAGAACCGGGCTGGTGACGTTATAAGGCAGGTTGGCGCAGACGACGGCGCGCATGCCGCCAAAATGCTCTCTCACCAGTGCGGGGATATCCTGCTTGAGGATATCCCCGAAGAGGATCTCCACATTGTCACAGGCTGCCATCGTCTCGCGCAGCACGCCCTCCAGCGAGCGGTCCAGCTCGACGGAGAGCACCTTGCCCGCGCGCGCTGCCAGCTGCTCGGTCAAGCAGCCGACGCCGGGGCCGATCTCCAGCACGGCCGTGTCGCTGTCCAGCTGCGCGCTGTCGGCAATGTCAGCCGGCACCCAGGAGGCCGTCAGGAAATTTTGGCCCATGGATTTGGAAAAACGAAAGCCGTGGCGGTGCAGCAGCTCCTGGATCTCGTTATAGTCAGTTAAATTCATAGCTTATCGTCTCACCTTGATGATCTTTTCATAGCCCTGCCGCGCCGTATCGTGGCCGGGCTCGACCGTGACGGTCAGATTGCCGCGGTAGCGGTAACCGCACGCGCGCAGCAGGCGCTGCATGGGCTTGTTTTTCCGGTGCGTATCGGTGCGGATACATTTGAAGCCCATGGCAAGCGCGCGCTCGTCGGCAAAACGCATCAGCTTCTCCGCGATCCCGCTGCCGCGGTATTTTCCCGCGACCGCGCAGCGGTGCAGCACACAGCCCGGCAGCTCCGGCGTCCACTTGCCGTCGGTAAGACCGTCATAGCTTTTCTCCTCCCGCTCCGAGAGCGTGAAAAAAGCTGCGATCTCTTCGCCGTGCAGCACGACGAAGCACTCGCCCCGCTCCAGGTCAAAACGGAAATGCTCCTCCCCCGGATAGGGGCCCTGCCACTGGTCGACACGCAGCCGTTTCAGGCTTGCGCGCGCCTCGTCCACGATAGAGAGAATGGCGCTCAGGTCTTCCTCCTCCGCCGCCCGGCAGGTGACCGGCGCGCTGAGAGAGATTCGGTTTCTGTCCCGCCCGACCTCTTCGAAAAGCTTCCGGTCGCTCTCCGTTGCGGGCGTAAAATTTTCAAACAGGTCCGGGCGCTTTTCCCTTGTCCGGATGAACTGCTGCTTCCTGCGCCATTTTTCCACCTTTTCGTGGTCGCCGCCCAGAAGCACTTGGGGCACTTCCCTGCCCTCCCAGATCTCGGGGCGGGTATATTGGGGATATTCGAGCAGGCCGTCCCAGTGGCTCTCGCCGATATAGCACTGCTCGTCCGCGAGCACACCGGGCACGAGGCGGCAGACCGAGTCGGCCACGGCCATCGCCGCGATCTCGCCGCCGGTCAGCACAAAGTCGCCGAGCGAGATCTCCTCATCCACGCAGGAGTCGATAAAGCGCTCGTCCACGCCCTCATAGTGGCCGCAGATGAGCACCAGATGGTCATAGTCGCGCGCAAGTCGCTTGGCCGTCTCCTGGGTGTAGGGCTGTCCCTGGGGCGTGAGATAGATCACGCGGCTGCGTCTGCCCGCCGCGGTCGCCATGACGCTGTCAAGGCAGCTTTTGAGCGGCTGCGCCATCATCACGCAGCCCCAGCCGCCGCCGTAGGGATAGTCGTCGACCTGGTTCTGCTTATTGTCGGTATAGTCGCGGATCTGGACGCAGTTGATCTCAACCGCGCCTTTTTTCGCCGCGCGGCCGATGATGCTCTCGTGCAGGACAGCGTACACCGTGTCCGGGAAGAGCGTTAAGATGTCAATTCGCATTTCGCTCATTTCACATGCCCTCGATCAGATGGACGCGGATCTCTTCCTTTTCCGCGTCAATGCCCAGAATAAACTCCCGCACGGCGGGGATCAGATGCTCGCTCTCGCCGCGCACAACATAGAGCATGGAGGCCGGCGTCTCGAACGCATCGACAAGCTTGCCGACCGTGTGGCCGTCCTCGTCGACGACCGTGAAGCCCAGGATGTCCTGGACGAAGAATTCGCCGTCCTTCATGCGCGCGTCGGCGCGCAGGATCTCGACGGTCTTTCCCTTCAGCGCCATGGCGGCATTCAAATCCTCCACCCCCTCGAGGCGGGCGATGATGAACTGCTTGTGCTCGCGCGCCGAGAGGATCTTCTTTTCCGCGCCGTTTATAAAAAGACGCTTGAAGGTCTTGAAAAACGCGGGCGAATCGAGCCAGACCTCGATTTTGACCTCGCCGGTTACGCCGTGGGTGTTGACGATTTTTCCGGCTTCGACGTATTGCTTCATGGTCGTTCTCCTTTGCGGTTTCTGACAATTCAGTTTACCATGAAAGCCTGCGTTTGCCAACGGAAAAGTTACGCTGCCGTCAATTTCAGCCCGATGATGCCGACAAGCAGCAGCGCCGCAAAGAAAAGGCGGCCGGCGGTGGCGGGCTCCTTGAACATCACGATACCCACAACGACCGCGCCGAGCGCGCCGATCCCCGTCCAGATGCCGTAGGCCGTGCCGATCGGCAGCGTTTTTGTCGCGCGAGAGAGAAAGAAGAAGCTCGCCAGCATCCCGGCAACCGTCAGGATCGACGGCCACAGTTTGGAAAAGCCGTCGGAAAGCTTCAGGCAGGTCGCCCAGAAAATTTCAAAGCAGCCCGCGACGATCAGTTCGATCCACGCCATGGCATAAAACCTCCCAAAAAGCAAAAAAATGCGCTTGGCTTACACCTGCACAGGCCTGACGGTGTAAGGCAAACGCGGCTCCCCACTCGGCAGCGGGGAGCCTGTAAAGAATAGCATTCGGCGGAGGAAAAATCAAGTCTCCGGGTCAAATTCCCACGGGAGGTTTACATAAGTCGGTTCATGCTTGAGCGCCGGAATCAGCTTTTCGCGCACGTCCGCCGTAGTGAGGCAGAGCGACGAGGTGTTTTTGCAGGGGTGGCAGCCGAAGAAGGGCTCGGCTGTGAGATCGCGGTCGACGAGAAGATGCACGGCGCAGCCGGTGTCGTTCATCAGTCCCAGCAGGCTGACCGAGCCGGGCGTGACGCCCAGCAGCCGCTCCATGTCCGCCGCGCCGGCAAAGCTGAGGCGCGACGAGCCGATCTGGGCCGAGAGATACTTGGTCTTGAAGGGCTTGTCGCCGGGCATGATGAGCAGGTAAAAGTCCGTCTGCTGGCGGTTGGTCAAAAACAGATTCTTGCAGATCGTGCAGCCGAGCAGCGCCTCGACCTCGCGGCAGGCCTCGATCGTGTCGGCGTGTTCGTGGTCGACGCGGAAATACGCGATTCCGAGGCGGTCGAGCAGGTCATAGCAGCGCTCTTCCCTCTCTTCGCGCGGCTCGGTCGGGCGGCCGCGGTATCGGGTCTTGTCGATAAACATGGCTTACCTCTTATTGTGCGGCAGCCAGATCTTCTGCTGCTCCGCCGCATGGATCAGCTCCTCGCGGAAATCGGGATGCGCGAGCGAGATCAGCGCCTCGGCCCGCTCCCAGGTGGACTTGCCCGCGAGATTGACCGCGCCGTATTCCGTGGCGATATAGAAAACCTCGCTGCGCGGGGTGGTGACGATGTCACCGCCGAAGCGCGGCAGGATGCGCGAATGGCGCACGACTGCCTTGTCGACAAAGCTGGAGGACATGCAGAGGAAGGAAAGGCCGTCCTTCGCCGCCGTGGCGCCGTTGACAAAGTCGAGCTGGCCGCCGGTGCCGCTGATCTGGCGGGTGCCGACGCTCTCCGAACAAACCTGGCCGTAGAGATCGGCCGCAAGGCAGCCGTTGATGGAGATCATCGAATCGTTCTGCGCGATGACCGGGATCGAGTTTACATAACGCAGTGAATATCCCTCGATCTCCGGGTTGTTGTCCAGCCAGTCGTAAAACGCGCGGGAGCCGATCGCGAGGCCGAGCACGCCCACGCCGGGGTGCAGGCTCTTGCGGCGGTTGGTCAGCTTGCCGGCGCGGTGCATGGCGAGATACCCGTCGGAGGCAAGCTCGGTGTGCATGCCGAGATCCTTCAGATCGGAATCGGCGATCAGCTCGCCGATCGCGTTGGGCACGCCGCCGATGCCGAGCTGGATCGTCGCGCCGTCGCGGATATGGGGAAAGACGAAAGAGGCGATTCTCTTTTCGATGTCGCTGGCCGGGGGCGTGGGCATCTCCCAGAGAGGATGCGGCTCGGCCTCGACGATCATGTCCACTTTTTCGAGCGGCAGCTTGGGCGATTCGCCGCCGATGCGCGGCAGGGCGGCGTTCACCTCGACGATCACGGTTTTGGCGTTCTCGACGATCGAACAGACGGCGCCCTGGGCGCCGGAGAGGTTGAAGTTGCCCTCGCCGTCCATCGGCGCGACACTAAGCATCGCGACGTCGGTCGTGAGGAAGTTTTCATAGTACCAGCCCATGTTGCGGAAGACCATGGGCGTGAAGAAGGCGCGGCCGCGGTCGCACAGGCGGCGCTCGTAGGCCGAGCAGTGCCAGGTATTGTAGATAAAATGATCGGCCTCCGGGTCGCATTCGACGACGGCGAGCGGCCCCTGCAGCAGATTGCCGCGCACCTTGACGGCGCGCAGCTCATCGCGGCGTCTGGCCAGGGCGGCATCGAGCGCGGCGGGATAGGAGTTGTTCGAGCCGTAGTCGACCCAGTCGCCGTTTTTGACGATCTTGACGGCCTCGTCCGCGGTGCGGAGCTTGGCGCGATATTCGGAAAGGAGATCCATCGCATTGCCTCCTGTGTTTTTGTCAAAAAAAGTATAGCACGAACGGCAGGGGGAGTAAAGGAAAAGCTCCCTGCGGGCAGGGAGCTTTTCCTTTACTTTTTTTGACAATCCCTCCGGCCCCGCTACGCTCGGCCACCTCCCTTTGCACAAGGGAGGCTTTGGGGAGTCTGTATTCAACAGGCTGTGTCTCGTCAGGCCTTTTTGGCCTTGCGTTCGGCGCGGCGCGCGTCGCCCTTGTGGAGCAGGGGCGAGATGCGCTTATAGAGCAGGAAGGTCAGCAGCGAGACGACGGCGCCCTTGAGCAGGTTGAAGGGCACGACGGCGAAAAGCACGAGCGTCGAGATGCTGGTGATGTGGGAATTGACCTTGGTGCCCATGCCGATGATGGCCTCCATGGGCATGCCGTAGAGCGCGGCGAACTTCGGCAGCAGATAGACCGCGTTGAAGGCGCTGCCGAAAACGGTCATGCACAGCGTGCCGACGACAAGACCGATGAGCGCGCTCTTCCTGCCGGGTCGCGCATGGTAGACAAGGCTCGCGGGCAGAACGAAGGAACAGCCGACGGCAAAGTTGGCGAAATCGCCGACGAAAGCAGTCGTCGTGCCCTTCAGGAGCAGCTTGACCAGCACCTTGACGAGCTCCGCCGTCACGCCCGCGACCGGGCCGAGGTAGAAGGTGCAGATCAGGATCGGCAGCTCGCTGAGGTCGATCTTATAAAACGGGGGCGCGAAGGGCAGCGGGATCTCGACGAGCATCAGCACGCCCGCCATCGCGGCGAAGATCGCCGTATAGGTGATATAATGCGTACCGGAGAAGGCCTTGATGTCGCGGCAGAGCTTTTTCTGCAGAAAGGCCGCGACGAGCATGATGGCCGCGAAGATCGCGAGACAGGTGAGGATGAATGTCAGGTTTTCCATGGATTTGCCTCCTTTTTCTTCTTCGGGGCAAAGAAAATGCCCGAAGAGCCGTCTCTTCGAGCAAACAAAAGCAAGGGCGCCTCTGCGCAAATGCAACGCAGAAGCCTCTTCTACCATCCGGACTGTACCGTCGGTACCGGGATTCCACCGGTTCGTGCCCTTTTCGCAAAGGGCTTGCGGACTGTGACCGCCGGCCGGGAATTGACGCCGGTCTTTTGTAAAACCGGGATCTCACCCTGCCTCGAAGATGCTTTGAGTATAGCACCGCGCACAGCCTTTGACAAGAGGGAATTTGCGTTATAGAATGAGTACATCAAATCTGCGGAGGCATGTATGGATTCTTCCCTTTCCGCCTGTTGTTTTACCGGCCATCGGCCGGAGAAGCTGCCCTGGGGCACGGATGAGCGGGACGCGCGGTGTGTGCGGCTGAAAGAAGAGCTCTTCTGCCATGTTGAGGGCGTCTATCTCGCCGGGTGTACGCACTTTATCTGCGGGATGGCCCGGGGCTGCGATTTTTATTTTGCCGAGGCGGTGCTGGCGCTGCGGCAGAAATACCCGGAGGTCACGCTGGAGGCCGCGATCCCCTGCGACACCCAGGCAAACGCATGGACGGCGGACGAGCGGCGGCGCTATGACCATCTGATGGCCGAGTGCGACGAGGTGTGCTTTGTCGCACACGCCTACTCCCCCGGCTGCATGCAGCGGCGGAATCAGTATATGGTCGACCGCTCCTCGATTCTTCTCGCCGTGTTCAACGGCAGCGCGGGCGGGACGATGAATACGATCCTGTATGCGAAGAGAAAAGGACTGCAGGTCATCACGGTGGAGATTTAAGGCTGCCTTTCCTTTTGCTCAGGGAGAGACCTCATCCACCGCAAGCGGTCCCCCTGCCGGTTTGCCGCGGATGCCGTTTCCGGCACTCGTCTGAAGGCTCGTGCCGCAAAGCGGCGCGGCTGCACAAATTCCGTCCCGCCTTCCTCTGCCCCCGGC
>CAMHER010000089.1 GCA_946184215.1 uncultured Clostridia bacterium
CGCGCGGTCAGCGGCAAAGAAGCCGCTCTTCGCGGTGTTCATGATCGCAAGACGCGCAAGCTCATCCTCGTCGCCGAGGCGCTCGTAGAGGCGCTTTTGCGTGTCGGCATAGGCGCGGTAGTCCGCGATCAGCATGTACTGGTCGCCGCCGTAGAGCAGCATGGAGACCAGATCGGAATAGCTCTTTCCGTCGCCGAAGCCCTGAGAGAAGCGGTCGAGCACGCGCCCGATCTCCCAGTCCTGGGAGGCGACCCACGCGGGATCGTAGCCCTGCTGGCGCAGACGGGCGATCTCGTCGGTATGCAGGCCGAAGAGGAACATGTTCTCATCGCCCAGCCTCTCGTACATCTCGACGTTCGCGCCGTCGAGCGTGCCGATCGTGACGGCGCCGTTCATCATCAACTTCATGCAGCCGGTGCCGGAGGCTTCCTTGCCGGCGGTGGAGATCTGCTCAGACACCTGGGCGGCGGGGACAATGGCCTCGGCGGCGGACACGCGGTAGTTCTCCACGAAGTAGACCTGCAGCTTGCCGCGGCAGACGGGGTCGTTGTTGATGTCGCTCTGCATGCTCAGCAGCAGCTCGATGATGCGCTTGGCGGTCTTGTATCCGGCCGCGGCCTTGGCGCCGAAGACGAAGGTGCGCGGCGTGAAGTCGCGGTTGGGGTCGTCGTGCAGCTGCATCTGGAGGCTTGCGATGTGCATGGCGCACAGCAGCTGGCGCTTGTACTCGTGCAGACGCTTGACCTGGACGTCCATGATGCCCTCGGGGTCGAAGGCAAAATTGTCGTTGCGGCGGGCAAAGTCGGCAAAGCGGCGCTTGTTCTCACGCTTGATGGCCAGCACGCGGCGGCGTACCTCCTTGTCGTCGGCAAAGCGGACGAGCTCTTCCAGCTTTTCCGGCTGCGTCAGGTATTCCTCGCCGCCCAGCAGCTCACAGATCAGGCCGTGCAGGCCGGGGTTGATCTGGGCGAGCCAGCGGCGGTGGTCGATCCCGTTGGTGACATAGGTAAAGTGGTCGGGGCGCAGCGAGCAGAGGTCACGGAAGAGGTCGTTGCGCAGGATCTCGCCGTGCAGGCGGGACACGCCGTTGACCTTATAGCAGGCCGCAAGGCAGAGATTGGCCATCAGCACCTGGTCGTCGCGGATGATCAGGTTGCGGCCAACGCGCTCGTCCTGGCCGAAATTATAAATCAGGTAGTTGACCCAGCGGCGGTTGATCTCACAGAGGATCTCCCAGATGCGGGGCAGCAGCTGCTGGATGATCTGCTGGGGCCAGCGCTCCAGCGCCTCGCTCATGACCGTGTGGTTGGTGTAGGCGACGCTCTTTTTGACGATCTCCCAGGACTCGTCCCAGCCCAGACCGTGCTCGTCCATGAAGAGCCTCATCAGCTCGGGGATGATCAGCGTCGGATGCGTGTCGTTGATCTGGATCGTGTGATGCTCGCCGAAGGAGCGGATGTCGCCCCACTTTTCGATATGCTTGCGCACGATGTCCTGCGCGGTGGCGGAGACGAAGAAGTACTGCTGCTTGAGACGCAGGACCTTGCCCTCCATCTTCTCATCGGCGGGGTAGAGCACCTTGGTGATGACCTCGGCCATCGTGCGCTCCTCCAGGCTCTTGACATACTCGGCGTTGGAGAAGAGATACATGTCCAGCTGGCTGGGGCTCTTGGCGTCCCACAGGCGCAGCTTGTTGATCTCCTTGCCCTCGTAGCCCGCGATCAGCATGTCGCGCGGGATCGCGATGACGGGGGTGTAGTCGGTATGCTCGGCCGTATAGTGGCCGTAATTGTCCCAATGGGCGGAGATCTGTCCGCCGAAGCGGACCTCCACCGCGTCCTCATAGCGCGGCACCAGCCAGCTTTCGGAGGCGGCGCGCCAGTTGTCGGCCTCCTCCGTCTGCCTGCCGTCTTTGAACTTCTGCTTGAAAATACCCAGCTCATAGCAGATGGAATAACCCGTGGCTTCCATGCCGAGGGTGGCCATGCTGTCCATATAGCAGGCAGCGAGACGGCCCAGGCCGCCGTTGCCGAGACCCGCGTCGGGCTCTGTTTCAAAAATGTCCGTGGCGTTCTTTCCCATATCCTCGAGCGCGCCGGTCAGCGCCTCGGACAGGCCGAGGTTGAACGCGTTCTTCATCAGGCTGCGGCCCATGAGAAATTCCATGGACATGTAATGTACTTCTTTGCTGTTGGCCCGCGGGCTTTCCACCGCGAGCAGGCGGCTCATGATTTCGCGAATGACCATGGCCGAGGCCTGAAAAATCTGGCCGTCGGTGGCGGTCTTGCTCGTTACCGCAAAATAGGCGCACAGTTTGTCTTCAATGGCGCTTCTGACTTCGTCTTTAGAGATCTGGCTCGTCAAATTCGTATCCTCCGAAATTGTCCTGCTGTTTTTCCCTGACGGGAGCCCCGGAAAAGGGCTCCCGTCTGATTTCAAAAATTATATATTGCTCCCCTTGGGGATCACAAGCGGCAGTTTTTCGCTGCCCTTGAGCGCGGTGCCGGGGGCGATCACACAGTCCTTATCGGCGATGACGCACTCGAGCGAGGCGTCCCTGCCGATCGTCGTGCGGCGCATGATCACGCAGTCGCGCAGGTGCGCGCCCTCCTCCACGACGACCTCGGAGGAGAGGATGCAGTTCTCCACCGTGCCGTAAATGCGGCAGTTGTCGCCGACGAGGCTGTTGGACGAGACGGCGCTCTCGCCGTAATAGGTGCTCACCAGCGAGTGGTGGCGCGTGCGCACCGGGCGCTCCGGCGTGAAGAGGTCGTGCCGCTTGTCGGGATCCAGCATGTCGCGATTGGCGCGGTAGTACAGATCCACCGAGCGGATGGGCATGTAGTAGCCCTCATGCAGATAGACGCCCATCTTGCCGCCCGCGGCGAGATAGGCCGCGATGGCGTCGCGGTGGAAGCGGTAATGGTTCTCCGCCGCGCAGGCGTCCATCATGCGGACGAGCAGCTCCTTGTCGATGATGTAGCCCTCCATCGAGGTATAGCCCTCTTCGTCGCCCTCGCGGTAGAAGCGCGCGGTCTTGACAAAGCCGTCTTCGCCGACGATATAGCGGTGCTGTGCGGTGGGCGGGGTGGTGGTGCTGCAGATGGCGGTGATCGGCGCACCGGAGCGGATGTGCTGCTCGCCGGCGGCGTTGAGGTCGATATTGGCGCACATGCTGCCCAGCAGCAGCACCACGTACTTCTGCGGGATGTCGCGGATATAGTCGCCCACACCGTTGAGCGCTTCCATCGTGCCGAAGTAGTTGCCGCTGTGGTAGCCGGGCATGCCGAAGGGGGGCAGCAGACGGATGCCGCCGTCCTTGCGGCTCATGTCCCAGGACTTGCCGCTGCGGACGTGGTCCATCAGCGACTGGTAGTCGCGCTGCATGATCACGCCGACGTCATGGATGCCCGCGTTCATCAGCGAGGAGAGAGCAAAGTCGATCACGCGGTAGCGGCCGAAGATCGGCATCGACGCAGCGGTGCGGTGGGTCACCAGCTCACGCAGCTCGGGCGCAGCGCTGTAGGCAAAGATAATTCCATGGAAATTTTTCATTTCTCAAACCTCCTCGCCGGTATAGATCATGGCCGCAGCCGGAACGACCGCGCCGGAGCGGATCGTGATATCCGGCCCGCAGGTGGCGACGCTCCAGCTGTCGGTTCCGTCCGGGGCGGCACCGATGTGCGCGCCGCGGCCCACGACGGTGTTCTCGCCGATGATGGCGTACTCCACCACCGCGCCGTCTTCCACCACCGCGCCGGGCATCAGTACGCTGTAGAGCACCTTTGCCCCTTCGCCGACCTTGACGGAAGAGGAGAGAACGGAGTTCTCCACCTCGCCGTAGATCTCACAGCCCTCGGTGACGATCGAGTGGATGATCTTTGCATCCTTCCCCGCGTAATGCGGCGGGCAGATGGGGCTGCGGGAGCTGATGGGCCAGTCTGGATCGAAGAGGTTGATCTGATCGGTCGAGAGCATGTCCATGTTGGCATCCCACAGGGAGGTGATGGTGCCCACATCGCGCCAGTAGCCGCGGAAGCGGTAGGCCAGCATGCGCTCGCCCGCGCCCAGCATGTTCGGGATGATGTTCTTGCCGAAGTCCTTGCTGGAGTTCGGGTCGTTCTCATCCGCGATCAAAGCTGCCTTCAGCTTCTTCCAGTTGAATATGTAAATGCCCATGGAGGCAAGGTCGCTCTTGGGCTGCTTGGGCTTTTCCTCAAATTCGGTGATGAGGTCATGCTCGTCCACGCTCATGATGCCCATGCGCGTGGCCTCGGCCATGGAGACCTGCTGCACGGCAATGGTGCAGGCCGCGTCGTTCTCCTGATGGGCGCGCAGCATCTCGGCGTAGTCCATTTTATAGATGTGGTCGCCGGAGAGGATCAGCACGTTGTCCGGATCGTACATCTCGATGAAAGCAATGTTCTGATAGATGGCGTTGGCCGTGCCGGAGAACCAGGAGCCCTGTTCATGGGCGCCCAGGTAGGGCGGCAGGATGTACACGCCGCCGTCGGACACGTCAAGGTCCCAGGGCTGTCCGTTGCCGATGTAGCTGTTGAGCTTCAGCGGCCGGTACTGTGTCAGGACGCCCACGGTGTCGATGCCGGAGTTTGCGCAGTTGGAAAGGGGGAAGTCAATGATGCGGTACTTACCGCCAAAGGGGACGCTCGGCTTTGCCACGTCCTGCGTCAGCGCGTACAGGCGCGAACCCTGTCCGCCTGCGAGGAGCATGGCAATACAGCTTTTTTTCATTTTTCCACACTTCTTTCGTCTGATTTATGGTCCGTTTCTTTCAAGGGGGAAGAGGAGAAGGGCCTTCTCATTTTCCCTGATTGAACTCGTTCATGGCCTTGTCCGGGCCGTGCTCGATGTAGCAGAGAGCTGCCTTCGCGGCACGCTGCGCCGCGTCTGTGATGTCCTGAAGATCCTGCCCCGTGAAGCGGGAGAGCACCCAGTCGCGCATGTCGTAATCCTCATGGGGCTTGCCGCCGACGCCGAGGCGGATGCGCGGGAAATTTTCCCCGCCCAGGGCGGCGATGATGCTCTTCAGCCCGTTGTGGCCGCCGGCCGAGCCGGAGCGGCGGACACGCACCCGGCCGATCGGCAGCGCCGTCTCGTCGGAGATCACGATCACCTTTTCCGCCGGGATCTTGTAAAACCGCGCCGCCTCGCCCACCGCGTCGCCGGAGAGATTCATATAAGTCTGCGGCTTGAGCAGAAGCACGCCCTCCCCCGCCACGGTGCAGCGCGCCGTCAGGGCATGGAACCTGAGCTTGTTGATCGCCGTGCCGGTGAGCTTTTCCATGGCGTCGGCACAGAGGAAGCCCGCGTTGTGGCGCGTGTTTTCATATTCCTTTCCCGGATTGCCGAGGAACACGATAAGCCAGCTTACGCCGCCGCCTTTTTGGAAAAACATAGGCCTCTCGCTTTCAGAAAATCAGTCAAACAGATTGGAGATCGAAACCTCTTCATAGATGCGGCGGATCGCCTCGGCGAACACGGGAGCGGTGGAGAGATAACGGATCTTGTCGCACTTGGGGCGGTCTTCGGGATAGGGGATCGTGTCGAGGAACAGCAGCTCCTTGATGCAGCTGTTCTCGATGCGGTCGATCGCCGGGCCGGAGAGCACGCCGTGCGTGGCGCAGGCATAGACCTCCTTGGCCCCGCCGATCTCGGAGATGGCCTTGGCGGCGCCGACGAGGGAGCCGGCGGTATCCACGATGTCGTCGAGAAGGATGCACTTCTTGCCCTCGACGTTGCCGATGATGTTCATGACCTCGGACTGGTTGGCCTTTTCGCGGCGCTTGTCCACGATCGCCATGTTCACGCCCAGCTTCATGGAGAAGGCGCGGGCGCGGGCGGTGCTGCCCACGTCCGGGGAGACGACCATGACGTCCTCGTTGTTCTTTCCGAACTGCTTGATATAGTGCTTGGCAAAGAGGTGGGCGCCCATCAGGTTGTCCACGGGAATGTCAAAAAAGCCCTGGATCTGTGCGGCGTGAAGGTCCATGGTCAGGACGCGGTCGGCGCCGGCGGCGGTGATCAGGTTGGCAACAAGCTTTGCGGAGATCGGATCGCGGCTCTTGGCCTTGCGGTCCTGTCGGGCATAGCCGAAGTAAGGGATCACGGCGGTGATGCGGCCGGCGGATGCACGGCGCATCGCGTCGATCATAACGAGCATTTCCATCAGATGGTCATTGACCGGGTTGCACGTGGACTGTACGATAAAGACGTCTTTGCCGCGGACAGGCTCGACTACGGAAATGGAGCATTCCCCATCGGCAAACTGGGAGACGGTAGCTTCGCCGAGCTTGGTGTACAGCTGGCTGCAGATCTCCTCTGCCAGGGCGGGGTTGGAGTTGCCGCAGAAAACTTTGATTTCTTTGCCGTGTGCGATCATCTTTATTCTCCTATTTTTTTATTCTCCGCCTCCGCTTCCCGCGGCGGCGGGAGGACATATCCATACAGAATAAGTTTAACATACTTTTGCCTTGAAGGGAAGAGAAAAAGCCCTCATGGCGCGCCAAAAAAGCAGATAAAATTACGGATTTACAAGTCATGGAATTTTGTATATAATATTGAAGTTAAGACTTGAATGACAGAGGAATGAAATATCATGCTTGAATTTGAAGAATACAAAGCCAAGCTGGGCGCCGCCAAGCCCACGCTTGAGGTGCTGCGCGGCGCGCTGAAGCTGGAGGCTGCCAACAAGGAGATCGAAGAGCTGGAGGCCATGAGCGCGCGCGACGGCTTCTGGAACGACGTGGAAAAATCCCAGAAGGTGCAGAAGCGCCTCAAAACGCTGAAAAACAAGGTGGAGAGCTATGAAAAGCTCTGCGCGTCCTGGGACGACATGTACACGCTGTGCGAAATGGCCATCGAGGAGAACGACGAGTCGATGCTCTCCGAGCTGCAGAGCGAGTTCGCCGCCTTTTCCGAAAAGGCCGAGTCGATGCGTCTCTCGACGCTCTTAACCGGCGAATATGACGCCAACAACGCCATCCTGACCTTCCACGCCGGCGCGGGCGGAACCGAGGCGCAGGACTGGGCTTCGATGCTCTACCGCATGTACAACATGTGGGCCGAGCGCCACGGCTATAAGGTCAAGGTCATGGACTATCTCGACGGCGACGAGGCCGGCATCAAGAGCGCCACGATCATGATCGAGGGTGAAAACGCCTACGGCTTTTTAAAGAGCGAGCACGGCATCCACCGCCTTGTGCGCGTCAGCCCCTTTGACGCCGCCGGACGGCGTCACACCTCGTTTGCCGCGGTCGAGGTCATGCCCGAGATCGCCGACCCCGGCGAGATCGAGCTGCGCGACGAGGATATCAAAATGGACGTGTTCCGTTCCTCCGGCGCCGGCGGGCAGAAGGTCAACAAGACCTCCTCGGCCGTCCGTCTGACCCACATCCCCACGGGCATCGTCGTCTCCAGCCAGGTGGAGCGCAGCCATTTCCAGAACCTGGAGAACTGCAAGAACATGCTGCGCGCGCGTCTGGCCGAAATCAAGGAGCGCGAGCACCTGGAGAAGATCAGCGACATCAAGGGCGTACAGATGAA
>CAMHER010000090.1 GCA_946184215.1 uncultured Clostridia bacterium
CTAGAAACTACACCTGCATCTGCCGCTGCATCTCCCGCCGCAGGCGCTCGCTGATTTTCTTCTCGAGGCGGCTGATGTGAACACAGGGGACGGTTCCTTGTGTTCGGGGTAAGCGTTGGCATTGTAAGGAAATTCAGTAATTAGGGAGAACACAAGGAACCGTCCCCTGTGTTCTATGCTTATTATACCCGCGCAGGAGGTTTTTGACAATAGCGGGGGAGAGCTTGCGTTGACAGGAAATAGCAGCGGAGGTAAAATAAAAATAGATAAAAAAGGAAATCGAGACAGGGAAATGTCCCTTGTCCCGTGCAGCAGGTGGACAGTATGGGTCTGATCGGAATAATTTTTCTGCTCTTTGCGGGCTTTATGATCATCGGTTTTATCGCCGCGTTCTTTAACAGAGACCATGACGAGAGGGAACACGATTCGAATATCGTCATCTCTCAGGAAGTTCCCTCTGTTTTTGATGCCTTCCGGAACGACGGCGACAACAAACAGTAATGGGACCACAGGGGACGGCTCCCTGCGTTCACCTGCGTTCACCTGCGTTCTAATCGATTAGTAGGAGGAACGAAAATTGTGAAATGTTTTTTTTCTGACTTCGGGACTGAAATATTCAAAGAAAAAAACCGATACTTTCTTAGGTTTGACGCTGGAGAAATAGTAAGCACTACAGGAACACAGGGGACGGTACTGTGTGTTCTGACAAAACACCCCAATAAGCATCACAGCGCGAGGAGCTAATCACTCCCCGCGCCGTGTTTTTGCTCTTTCCCGCTCCAAACACAGAGAACCGTCCCCTGTGTTCTTCTCTACACCTGCATCTGCCGCTGCATCTCCCGGCGCAGGCGCTCGATGATCTTTTTCTCCAGACGGCTGATGTAGCTTTGGGAGATGCCGAGGAGATCGGCCACCTCCTTTTGCGTATACTCCCGCCCGCAGCCGAGCCCGAAACGCAGCGAGATGATCTCGCGCTCCCGCTCGCTGAGCGCACTCACGGCGCGGCGCAGCATGGCCCGTTCCGCGTCGTCCTCGAGCGGGCGGGAGACCTCGTCCCCGTCCGTGCCGAGAATGTCGGAGAGCAGCAGCTCGTTGCCGTCCCAGTCGGTGTTGAGCGGCTCGTCAAAGCTCAGCTCGCTGCGCTGGGCGCCCCGCTTGCGCAGATACATCAAAATCTCGTTTTCGATACAGCGCGAGGCATAGGTCGCAAGCTTGATGTTCTTCGCGCTGTTGAAGGTGTTCACGGCCTTGATCAGACCGATCGTGCCGATCGAGATCAGGTCCTCGATGTTCACGCCGGTGTTTTCAAAATGCCGCGACAGATAGACCACCAGGCGCAGGTTGTGCTCGATGAGAAGCGCCCGTGCCTTCTCATCGCCCTCCTCGAGCGCGGCGAGAGCGGCGCTCTCCGCCTCTTTTTCCAGGGGCGGCGGCAGCACGTCGCTCCCGCCGATGTAAAAAACCGACGGCGGCTCAATGCCGAGGATGGAAAGAATACTCTCCCGCAGGAAAGCGATTTGAGGTTTACATAACATTTCTGACTCCTTTGGTACTTACAGAGTTTTGCGTTACGGAAGAACGCTTCTCAGGCATGCGGAGAGGGTATCGGCGAGAACGAATTGCGAGAGAATTTGTGTTCCGGCGATGACGCTTTTTTGCAGGAATACTTTGTGTATTTCAAGAAAAAGCGGTGAAGCCGGTGCGCAAATTGTCCGCAAGGCGTCGAAGGTGATATCCTCTCCGTATGCCTAAATAATTGCGTCGAAGCCGTCGCCGGAGGCAGAGGGCGACAGCGCGACGAGAAGATCGCGGTTTTTCTTTCCGTTGACGGAAAGCGAGTCCGGCCGGAAGGCAGCGAGAAAGCCCTTCGAGCCTACGGCGGAATAGGGGATGAGCCGCAGCTGCCCGCGCAGGGCGTCGGTCTCTCCGGCGCAGGCAAGCAGCTCCGCCGGATCGCGCAGATCCAGCAGCGCCTCATATGGCCGGAACAGCTCCGCCGCCGCCGCGGGTGACATTACCA
Organism: uncultured Clostridia bacterium; assembly: GCA_946184215.1. Classification (GTDB taxonomy): domain Bacteria; phylum Bacillota; class Clostridia; order Oscillospirales; family Oscillospiraceae; genus Limivicinus. The sequence continues at coordinate 2,021 of CAMHER010000090.1, forward strand.
TCACGCCCGCGCCGCTGAGCGGATCACAAAGAGAGTTGCCGGTATCGCGCAGCGCACGGATACGCACGCTGCGGCTGCGGAAGGATATCTCGACGTCCAGGATCTCCCGCTCCTGCTTTTTGCCGCTGCCGCGCAGAAAAACGGAGAAAGCGGCCCAGAAGAGGAAAAAGCTCAGTCCCAGCAGCGCGGGGGAGAGGGAGAGCGAGGCGCCGTCTCCCGCCCCGCTCAGCGCCCAGACCGCGCCGCCCAGAGCGGCTGACAGAGCGAAAAACGCCGCGCAAAGCCGGGGCAGCTCCCGTCTGCCGTAAAACGCAGCCAGGCACATCACTGCCGCGGCCAGCAGCTTTCCGCCCGGCGAGAGGAACACAGCTGCCTCCGTCACGGCGGCTCCGACAGCCCACAGCGCGCCGAGGAGCGCGGCGAGCGCATAGCGAAGACGCTCAAGCGGCACGGCGCAGAAGCGCGCGGCAAGCAGGCAGATCAGATAATCGGCGCAGAAATTTATCGCAAAGCAGACATCGACCCATACGATCTTCATGCCCCCAGTATATGCCTGCCCGGGGCAAAGTTTTTGTCAGAAGCAACGCGCGGCGCCGCCTCAAGCTTTCGCACCCTGCCGAGCACAGATGACAGAAAGAGAAATAGGGAATTGTCAAAAGAGCGGCGCTGTGGTAAAATCAACAGGAATGGCAAAGCCCAAACCTTGCAAAATGTCACAAGAGGAAACAGGAAATATGTGGTTTACATTTGCGATCATCGCACTGCTCTGCTGGAGTGGCTCGGATCTTTTTTCCAAGATCGGCTGCCAGGACGCCGGGGACAAATACAGTCATCTGAAAATGGTCATGGCCGTCGGTGCCGTCATGGGACTGCACGCGGCCTATGAGGTCTTCTTCAACGGCGTTGAGATCAGCGGGCAGATCCTTCTGACCTATCTTCCGGTCTCCCTTTTATATATCCTCTCGATGGCGATCGGCTATCTCGGGCTGCGTTATATCGAGCTTTCGATCTCCTCCCCGATCTGCAACAGCTCCGGCGCGATCGTCGCGGTGCTGACACTGATCACCTCCGGCATCAGCGAGGATCTGCCGCCCGTCGCGCTCGTCGCGGTGGCGCTCGTGTGCATCGGCGTGATCGCCCTCGGCTTTGTCGAGGCCAACGAGGACGAGGAGCTGAGACGGGCGCGTCAGGACGCGTCGAACCACCACTACGCCAAAAGCTGGATCGCCCTTGCGATCCCCGTGATCTACTGCCTGCTCGACGCGCTGGGCACCTTCGCGGACAGTCTTGTGCTCGAGGTGCTCGACGAGGACAGCGCCAACGTCGCCTATGAGCTGACGTTCCTCTTCGTCGGCATCCTCTGCGCGATCTGGGTGCTGGGCGTCAAAAAGCAGAAGCTCATCGCCAGGCAGGAGGCGCCGAAGTACACCGGCGCGATCTTCGAGACGGCGGGCCAGTTCTTTTACATCTACGCGCTCGCGGACAGCGAGCACGTGGCCTTTGCCGCGCCGATCATCTCGGCCTACTGTGTGGCCAGCGTCCTGTGGAGCCGCATTTTCTTAAAGGAGAAGCTGTCCGTCAAGCACTATCTTTCCATCGCGACCGTGGTTGCAGGCATTGTGATCCTGGGTATACTTGACATATAAGGAGATTTATTAAAAATGGCTGTTGCGTATAAGAGAGTTCTTATCAAGATCAGCGGCGAGGCCCTTGCCGCTGAGAAAAAAACGGGCTATGACTTTTCCTTTGTCAGCGCGGTCTGCGAGTCCGTCAAGCGCTGCGTGGAAATGGGCGCCGAGGTCGGCATCGTCGTCGGCGGCGGCAACTTCTGGCGCGGCGTCAAGGACGGCGACGGCAAGATCGAGCGCGTCAGCGCCGATCGGATGGGTATGCTGGCCACCGCGATGAACGGCCTTGCGCTGGCGGACGTGTTCGCCCAGTGCGGCGTGAAGGCCAAGCTCCTCACCGCCGTGGACATCCAGGGCGTGGGCGAGCGCTATGACACCAAAAAGGCGATCGAGTACCTCGAAAGCGGCAAGGTCGTGATCTTCGGCTGCGGCACGGGCATGCCCTTCTTCTCCACGGATACGGCGGCGGTGCTGCGCGCGGCGGAGATCCACGCCGACGCGATCCTGCTTGCCAAGAACATCGACGGCGTTTACAGCGCCGATCCGCGCAAGGATCCCACGGCGGTGAAATACGACGAGATCAGCTACGGCGACGTGCTCGCTCAGCGCCTTGCGGTCATGGACTCGACAGCCACCAGCCTGGCCATGGACAATTCCATCCCCGTCATCGTCTTCGCCCTGGCCGAGCCGGAGAACATCGTCAGGGTGCTTTCGGGCGAAAAGCTCGGTACATTGGTAAAGTAATTTTTAACCTATAAATCTGAAAAACGGAGGGATCAACATGTCTGACTACAAAGAATTTGAAGGCAAGATGAAAAAGACCTGCGAGGCGCTGACCACCCAGTTCGCCACGATCCGCGCCGGAAGGGCCAACGCCGCCGTTCTCGATCAGATCACGGTGGACTATTACGGCTCGCCCACGCCCATCAACCAGGTGGCGTCCATCGGCAGCCCCGATCCGCGCTCGCTGCTGATCCAGCCCTGGGACGCTTCCGTCCTCAAGGGCATCGAGAAGGCGATCCTGGCCTCTGAGCTGGGCATCAACCCGCAGAACGACGGCCGCATGATCCGCCTTGTCTTCCCGCCGCTGACCGAGGAGCGCCGCCGCGAGCTTGTCAAGCAAACCAAGAAATACGGCGAGGAGGCCAAGGTGGCCATCCGCAACATCCGCCGTGACGCCATCGAGAAATTCAAGAAGCAGCAGAAGGCCTCGGAGATCACCGAGGACGACTATAAGATCGCCGAGAAGGATATCCAGAAGCTGACCGACGACTACATCAAGGAGATCGACAAGATCACCGAAAAGAAGGACAAGGAACTGACGGAGATCTGATGGCTGAGAAAAACATCGAAAGGCCGGGGGGAGCGGAGAGCAACGCTCCTCCCCGCCATATTGCGATCATCCTGGACGGCAACGGCCGCTGGGCCAGGCGCCGCGGCCTTCCCCGCACGGCGGGGCACGCCGTGGGGTCGGAGAACTTCCGCAAGATCGCGACCTACTGCAAGAACATCGGCGTGGAGTACCTGACGGTCTACGCCTTTTCCACCGAAAACTGGAAACGGCCGGAGGACGAGGTCAAGACCATCATGCGCCTTTTGAAGAAGTACTTGGGCGAGGCCATCGACACGATGGAGCGCGACCACATCCGAATGAAGGTGCTCGGCAATATCGAGGGCCTGCCGGAGGAGCTGCGGGAGCTTGTGAAAAGGACCGACGAGATCTCCGCGCGCTACGACGGCTTCCAGGCCAATATCTGTCTGAACTACGGCGGCAGGGACGAGATCGTCCGTGCCGCGATGCGCTATGCCGCGGACGTGAAGGACGGCCGCGCGCCGGAGGAGATCGACGAGGCCGCCTTCGGCAGCTATCTCTATTCCGCCGGCATCCCGGACCCCGAGCTGCTGATCCGCCCGGGCGGCGAGCAGCGCCTGTCCAACTTCCTGCTCTGGCAGTGCGCTTACAGCGAGTTTTATTTCACCGATGTCCTCTGGCCGGACTTTACGACGGAGGAGCTGGATAAGGCCATCGCGGAGTATCACCGCCGCGACCGCCGCTTCGGCAGCGTGAAATGACGGTACGGCAAAGGGTGGAAGCTCTCGCGGACGAGAGCAACGCCGAGTTTCTCTCTCGCCTGCTGCCGGGCATCGAGCCCGAGACGGTCCTCGGCGTGCGGATGCCGGCGCTCCGCGCGCTGGCAAAGGAGCTGAGAGGAACGGAGGAGGCAGCGGCTTTCCTTGCCGCGCTGCCGCACCGCTACCTTGACGAGAACAACCTCCACGCGCTGCTGATCAATGATATAGCCGGCTATGAGGATGCGCTTACCGCCATCGACGCCTTTTTGCCGTATGTCGACAACTGGGCGACCTGCGACGCGCTGCGCCCCAAAGCGGTGAAGAAAAACCGCGCTGTGTTCCGCGGATGCATCGACGGCTATCTCGCTTCCGGCGCGCCCTATACCGTGCGCTTTGGCATCGAGATGCTGATGTGCCATTATCTGGACGCGGCTTTTGTGCCGGAGCAGAACGAACAGGTCGCGTCGATCCGATCGGAACACTATTACATCCGCATGATGCAGGCCTGGTATTTCGCCACCGCGCTTGCCAAGCAGTGGGACGGGACGATCCCGACCCTCGAGCAGCGCCGCCTCGAAAGCTGGACCCACGCCAAAACGATCCAGAAGGCGATCGAGAGCTATCGCATCAGCGAAGAGAAAAAAGCGTATTTGCGTACGCTGAAATAAAAGAGGTCAGAATATGACAAAGGCAATTTCCATCCTCGGCTGCACCGGCTCGATCGGCCGTCAGACCGCCGCTGTGGCGGAGCATCTGGGCCTTCGCGTCGCGGCGCTGAGCGCGCAGCGAAAAATCGACCTGCTCGAGGAGCAGACCAGAAAATTCAAGCCCGCCTTCGTCGCCGTGTACGACGAGGAGGCGGCCAAACAGTTCAAGATCGCCGTTGCGGACATGGACGTGCGCGTCGGCACGGGGCTCGAGGGCCTGATCGAGGCCGCGGCCTACGAAGAGTCCGACTGCGTGGTAACGGCCGTATCCGGCGCGATCGGTTTAAAGCCGACGCTCGAGGCGATCCGGCAAAAAAAGCGCATCGCGCTGGCCAATAAAGAGACGCTGGTCTGCGCCGGCAGCCTGGTCATGGCCGCGGCGAAGGAGCACGGCGCCGAGATCGTACCCGTCGACAGCGAGCACTCCGCCATCTTCCAGTGCCTGATGGGCCGGGAGAAGGGCGAACTGAAAAAGATCCTGCTCACCGGCTCGGGCGGCCCCTTCCGCGGCAAGACGCGCGCAGAGCTGGAGGACGTCACGCCCGCGCAGGCCGTCAGCCATCCGAACTGGAGCATGGGCGCGAAGATCTCGGTCGACAGCGCGACCATGATGAACAAGGGGCTCGAGTTCATCGAGGCCATGCATCTCTTTGCCGTCACGCCGGACGATATTCAGGTGGTGATCCACCCGCAGAGCGTCATACACTCTATGGTGGAGCTCGTTGACGGCACGGTCATCGCCCAGCTGGGCGCCGCGGATATGGGCTTGCCGATCCAGCTCGCCCTGACCTGGCCCGAGAGACGGCCGAGCATGTTCGAGCATCTGGACTTCTACCGTCTGCGCGATCTCAGCTTTGAGGCGCCGGATTATGAAAAAACGCCCTGTCTCAAGCTTGCGATGGACTGCGCGCGCGAGGGCGGCCTCGCCGCCTGCGTGATGAGCGCGGCCAACGAAGTCGCCGTGCACGCCTTCCTGCGCGGAGAGCTCGGCTTCAACCGCATCTACGACGCCTCCCGCGCCGCGGTGGACGCGATGGGACACGCGCGCGCGGACGACCTGGACACGATCCTTGCCGCCGACCGCGCGG
>CAMHER010000091.1 GCA_946184215.1 uncultured Clostridia bacterium
GACGGATGGCCTCGTGGGCGTCCTGCGCGCCGGCCTTGGTCTTATAGCGCCGCGGAGAGCCGGGATAATAGGCCTCGCCGTAACGCTCGGTGATATAGCTTCTGGCAGCCGCAAGCGCCTCTTCCGAAAGGCGCAGCGAGTCTGTTCTCATATAGGTGATCAGGCCGATGGTGCCGTGACCGGTGATCTCCACGCCCTCGTACAGCTGCTGGGCAATGGACATTGTGCGGCGCGGCGTCATGGCCAGGCGGCGCGAGGCCTCCTGCTGCAGCGTGGAGGTGATAAAGGGCGGAGCGGGGCTCTTCTGCTTCTGTCCGCGCTTGACCGTTTCGATCACGAAGGGCGCGTCCTGCGTCGCGGCGATGACCGCATTGACCTCGTCCTCGCTCTTCAGTTCGGTCTTTTTATCGCCTTTGCCGAAAAAGCGGGCGGAAAAGCTGCCGCTGCCGCCCTCACAGTCCAGCAGCGCATCCAGCAGCCAGTATTCCTCGCTCTGAAAGGCGCGGATCTCCTCCTCGCGGTCCACGACCATACGGGTCGCAACCGACTGGACGCGGCCGGCGGAAAGGCCGGACTTGACCTTTTTCCACAGCAGCGGTGAGATCTGATAACCTACGATGCGGTCCAGCACGCGGCGCGCCTGCTGCGCGTCCACCAGATCGCTGTCGATGGCGCGGGGATTTTCCATGCTCTCCGTCACGACTTTTTTCGTGATCTCGTTGAAGGTCACGCGTTTGGCCTTGTCGTCGTCAAGCTCCAAAAGCTCCTTGAGATGCCAGGAAATCGCCTCTCCCTCGCGGTCAGGGTCCGTTGCAAGATAGACAGTCCCGGCTGACTTGGCGTCCTTTTTCAGTTCCGCGATCAGTTCTTTTTTATCCTTTACGGGGATATATTCCGGCTCAAAGCCGTGCTCTATGTCAACGCCCAGTTTGCTCTTCGGCAGATCCCGCAGATGCCCCATGGACGCCTTTACCTTATATTTTCCGCCGAGATATTTCTCGATGGTCTTGGCCTTCGCCGGAGACTCGACGATCACCAGGTCTTTTCCCTTTGCCATTCTGGTTCCTCACTTTGCTGGTATTAAGGGCGGCGCTTCACATTCAGCACCACCCGGTTGCCCGGCACCCGCCGGACAAGGCCTTTGACGGTCATCACGGTCAGCTGTGTCAGCACCGTGGCCGCGCCGAGGCCGGTCTTCTCCACGATGTCGTCAATATGCGTCGGCTCTTTTTCGATCGCGGAGACAATCTTCAGCTGCGCCTCGCTTAAGAGACCGAGCTGCGTTCTTAAGTCAATATATTCTACGCTCTTTTCCTTGTCAATCTCTTTTTTCCCGTCCGCGCGCCGCGCCGTTTCCCCCGCGGGAGGCGCATCTGCCGGTGCGGGAGGCGTCTGCTCCGGGCAGAGCGCGGCACTTCTTCTTATCTTGTCCGGGAAACGCGCGGCAAATTCCGCCATCACGTCCCAGCCGCAGGTGGCGGGCGTCGCGCCGTCTTTCAAAAGTGAATTGGTGCCGCGGCAGCCGGGCGCGTCCGCGTTGCCGGGCACGGCGAAAACCTCACGGCCCTGTTCGAGCGCTTCGGCGGAAAAGAGCAGCGTCCCGCTCTTTTCCGGCGCCTCCACCGCCACTGCGCCAACGGAAAGGCCGGCGCTGATGCGGTTGCGCTCGCGGAAGAAGCTGCGCTGGGAGACGCGGCCCGGGGCATATTCGCTGATCAGCGCACCGCGCCGGCAGACCTTCATGGCCAGCTCGCCGTCCTGCTGCTCGTGCGCTGTTCCCAGCACGCCGAGACAGATGCCGTCCGCCGCCATCGCGCCGCGGGCAGCCGCCGCGTCAATGCCGTGCGTCAGACCGGAAACGACGATCCCGCCGCAGGATGCGATCTCATAGGCGATCTGCCGGCCCATCTTCAGCCCGTAGGGCGAGGCGCTGCGCGTGCCCACCACGGCGATCACCGCCTCGTCGTCGATCTGCGGCAGATGGCCGCGGACATACAGCACAACAGGCGGCGCATAGATGCTCTTCAGCCGCTTGGGATAGAGGGCATCCTGCATGGTGATGATCGACAGATGCTGCTCGGCGCAGTCTGCCAGGATCTCGTCGACGCGGGTAAGATCGCGCCGGGAAAGCACGGCAGACTCGGACGCACTGACGCCGTCGCACTGCGCAAGCGCGTCGCGCGGGGCGAAAAAGACGCTCTCCGCGTCGCCGAAGCGGCGGATCAAAGCCGCCTTGGCGCGAACGCTGAGCGTATCGAGCGCGCTGAGCCATATCCAATACTTCACAGCCGACATATCCGCTCCCCCGTCTTTCAGTTCCCTCTTGCCATCTCCCACATCAAAACCGAGGCCGCGACCGCAGCGTTGAGCGATTCACTGCGCGCGTCCATGGGAATGATGATCTCCCCGTCGCACAGCGCCAGAAGCTCCCGGCTCAAGCCGTGTCCCTCGCTGCCGACGGCGACCGCGGAATGTGTTATGTCAACCTTTCGCACATCTGATGCCCGTTCGGACAACGCCGCTCCGTAGAGCGCCAGGCCATGCCGATGCAGAAAGGCAGGCAACTGCTCCAGCGAGAGTGTCATTACCCGCTGGCGAAAAATGGCGCCCATGGTGGCCCGCACGGTTTTGGGCGAGAAGCAGTCGGCGCAGTCGCCAACCAGGATGACCGCATCGACGCCAAAGGCGCTGGCGGTGCGCAGCACGGTGCCGACGTTGCCGGGATCCTGCACGTTCTCCAGGATGATCGCGCTTCTGATCGGATCGTCTGCTCCGCACGCGCCGCGGCGCACAGAAAAAAGCGGGCCCGGGCTGTTTTTCATCGGCGAGGCGTAATCGAACAGCTCCGGTGGGGCCAGAAACTGTTTTTCACAGTCTGCCTCGCCCGAAGCGCCGCCCTCCTTCCAGAGCACGGCGGTGATCTCCGCGCCGCTCTTGATCGCCTCGTCCAGCAGCTTATAGCCGTCACACAGGAATTGGCCTGTCTCAGCGCGAAAGGCGCCGTCCGCTCCAAGGGCGCGCAGGCGGGCGATCATGGCATTTTTTCTTGACGTGATCCTGTCCATTTTTCTCTCCTGCCAGCCGCTTGAGAGGCGGCAAAATCGTTCTTTCCAATAATTGTAGCATAGGACTGCGGCGCTTTTCAATAATAAATTATATCTTCCCGATTTAAACGACGCCGGGGAAAAACCTCCCCGGCGTCTGTTGACCCTGTTTTCCCATAAGAAACGGACACTTTTGGGGAAAAGGCGCCGCATGCCGCGCCGCCCCCCTCTGCGTTAAAAGCGCAGATGCCGTCTCTTACAGTTTTCGACGTGCTGTCGCGCTGTTCATAACAGACATTGTCTGCTTTTAATAGAAAACCTGTATAAAACCCAAAACGAAAAAGTTATCCTTCCGGATGCTTCTTTTCCCAGCGCTTTCTGGCCTGCACGCGCACGGCCTCCTCCACGCTCTCCTTTGCTCTGGGGATCACCTCGTCCTCCAGCGCGGCCTTGCCGCGGGCGAGAAGACGAATCAGCTCGATGAGCAGCGTAATCGCCGCCGGCAGCATCAGTGCCGTTCCCAGTGCGGCAAGCGCAGCGCACTCGTTTTCCGTGATACGCGCGGCGTTCTCCCAATAGGGATAGCTGACCGAGCCCGCATGTGCCGCGCGGAGAGGCAGGTTTCTTGCGATCCCAAGCAGCCTGTCATAGGAAAAGCGCCCGGTGTTGACGACGATCTCGCCGTCACCGTGGGGAAACTTGTCGGTCATCAGCTGCGCGCCGAAGCCCTTGACGGCCTCAGGCATAACGACCTCATAGCAATCCACCGCGTCCTGTCCGGTGATCGTGCGCCAGGCGTCATAGCTCATGAAAAAGCCCTTCTCGCCGGTATAGGCCCGGCGGCTGGCGCTGTCGTCCTCCCGGTCCACCACGCCGCCGACAACGAAATCGACCCCGTTGACCTGAACGGTCATGCCGACGAGATCCGTGCCGCCGAACAGCTCCCAGGCCAGCTCCCGATCCAGCACGATCCGGTCGGGCGAGAGATCGTTTTCGCTGATGTAGCTGCCGCTGACGAGATGCAGCGGGTGAAATTCAAAAAACTGTCCTCCAACGGCAAGGGCCGGCGCCTCGGTGCGGCCCGTGTCCCCGGCGATCGTCATTTTCTCTTCATGGCTCCAGGCGTCAATAAAGGGGTAGACCGCCTCGTTCCATTCGAGCCCCGCCGCCGTAAAGGCGCTGAGCATCGCATAGCGGAAGGCGTAGAGATCGCTGAGCTTGACGGCGGAGGGCGTGGGCAGGAAGCAGCTGATCTGTACGAAGCGCTGCTCGTTGTCCCCGCGCCAGCGTTCGTCCTCCTTTTGGGAGAGGAGCTTTTCCGTGCGCAACCAGGCCGCTGCGCCGCAGACGAGCGAGAGGATCAGCAGCGCCGCACAGACGGCAAACCATATTCTCTTTTTCCGCCCTGTCCCTTTCATCTCATCCCTCGGCCATTCTCACCTGGTCGCCGCTCTTGACCGGGCCGCTGCAGGTGGTGATGACGTAATCGCCGTAATTGATATTGCCGGTTACGGCGGAGTTGTTGTCGTCGCTGGCAATGACCTCTATGTTGACGCGTTTGGCAAAATAGCGGTTGCCCAGCGCCGAATTCTTTGCCTGGATCACAAAGACGTATTTGCCGTTCGAATCGGAACGGATCGAGCTGTTCGGCACAACGATATCGTAATTGGCGCTGCGCTCGCCGATGGCGAGGCTCAGCTGCGTGCCGGCGGCCACGTCGCCGGAGACGTCAAATTCCAGCAGACGGTTGGTCTGCGGATTTTTCGGGTCGGGCTTGATGGCGGCAAGCGTGGCATTGATCGTGCTGCCCCAGTAGAAGCTTGTCACATCGGCGCTGTCGCCGGGATGCAGGCGCTTGGCCTGGTCGTTGGTGACGGAGAAGCTGAGCGTATAGCCCATGTCGGGCACTTCGATCTTGGCGATCACCTGGTCCTTGTTGGCGGTAGTGCCGGCCGTGACGGAGACCTCGCTGATCGTTCCCGCCACGTTGGACGTGATCTGATTTTCCGTCCCGCCCGTGAGAGAATCCAGCTTTTCCTGGGCCCGCGCGATCTGATACTGCAGATCCTGCAGGCTAAGCCCGGTCAGGGCAGCCTGTCTGTTGTAATCGTCCGCGCTGTCCTGCAGAGCCTTGAGCGCGGCCTCGGCAGCCTGGCGCTCGGCCACGGCACTGTTATAGCTCTCCGTAAACATGCCGCTGAAGCCGTCGTAGAGGCTCTGGGCGGAATTGACGCGCTCGATGGCCTGCATCTGGGCCTGGACGGTATCGAGCACATCGTCGTTCCGCCCACCGTCGGAGAGATAGCTGCGCGTCATATCAAAATACGGCGAAAGCGCCTCGCGCTTGACGGCCAGATCCGGATCGGACACGAAGAGATCGGGGTACTGAAGGGCAAACTGCAAAACCGCGTTTTCGGCGGCGTCCAGCTTGGAGAGCGCCAGGCTGACGGAGTTGGGGCTCCCATCTGCCGCACCGAGAGCCTCGCGCGCGCCGCTGATGGCAAAGTTCGCGTCGTTGATCGTGGTCATGGCTGCCGCGCTCGCTCCGCTCTTTGCCGCCTCCTCGGAGAAGGCGTAAAAGGCCGTGAGCAGGCTGTCAATGCTCTGCATCGCCGTTTCGTTTGCCAGCTTATAGTTGAGCTCTGCGGAGGCAAGAGCGCTCTTCGCGCTCTCCAGCGCGGTTAAAGCGTTCTGAAAGTCCACGTTTCCGTTGAGATCGGCAAGGGCCGCAGCTTCGGCAGCGACGGCGTTCTGATAGCGATGCTGCGCCTTCTGCAGCTGGCCGCCGTAGTTGGTCGCGCCAACAGCCGTCTGCTGATAATTCAGCCGGAGCTGACGCAGCTGCTCAGTGGCGTTCTCGATCTCGGCGCTGTCGCCATTGCCGAGGACAAAGAGGACGTCGCCCGCCTCGACCTTCTGACCGGAGCGTACCATAACGGCGCGGATCTCGCGCGTTTCGGCGGCCTTCACTTCATAAAGGCCCCGCGATTCCACCGTGCCGCTGCCGCGCACCTTGGCCGTGATCGCGCCGGAGGAAACATACTCCGTCGCCACCTCGACAAGGCTGCGGTTCATGATGGTGTTGGAGAAAAAAGTCAGCACCAGAAGCACGGCGAGGAAAATGATCGCCGCGTTCTTGACCCAATCTCTGTTTTTGGCTTTTGTTTCCATGAAAGACAACACGCTCCGTTCGTGAGGATGTTGGAGGCAGAGTAGTGAAGGGCGGCGCCGAGCTGCGGCGCCCCTCATCCGTCAGACAAAGTCTGCCACCTTCCCCCGAGGGGGAAGGCTATAAGGTATTTTTATCCTTTGACGCTGCCCTGGTTGGCGATACCCTCGACCAGGTACTCTTCGCCGTGGAGGAACAGCAGCAGCGAGGGGATCATATACACGCTCGCCATGGCGAAGGCAAGCCCGATCTCGCCGGAATTGATGTTGGAAAGGAATACCGACAGCGGCTGGGCGTCCGCATCCTTGAGAAGGATCAGCGGCTGCTCGACCATGTTCCAATAGTCGATAAAGACCAGGATCGCGATGGAATACAGTGCCGAACGGCACTCCGGCAGGCAGATCTTCGTGAAGATCGCCCACTCGCTGGCACCGTCCACCTTGGCCGCCTCGATCAGGGAATAGGGGATGCGGCGCATGAATTTGGTCAGCAGAAAGACCGAAAAGGGCGCAAACATACCGGGCAGGATGATCGACCAGGGCGTATTGATGATACCCAGCCACTGGCTGACGAGGAAGTTCGGCACCAGTGTGACCTGGTAGGGCATGAGCATCAAAATAACGTAAAAGAAGAAAATACTGTCCCGGATCCTGCCGCGCCAGCGCGTAAAGCTGTACGCCGCGACAGACGCGATCGCCACCTGGAGGATCACGATCGGCAGCACCAGAAGGATGCTGTTCCAGTATTTCAGCAGATAGTTCGGCGACTTGATCAGCCCCGAAACATACTGCGAGAGCGTCACCCGGTCCGGGATGAATTTGAGGTTGACCCTTTCCGACACAAAGCCGCCGCCCGTGGAAGAGAAGATCATGCCGTAGTTTGAGCGGATCTCACTCTCCGACATGAAGGAGTTGGTGAAGGTCAGCACCGTGGGCAGCAGGAAAAGCACCGAAAAGACGAGGCACAGCAGGAACATGACGCCCCTGGAGAAAACTTTTTTCTTTTTCATCCCTCCACGTCCTTTCCGAACCAGTCCTCGATCTTGAACAGCAGCGCGATCAGCACCACCATGACGATGGCCATGATGACCGCCGCGGCGGAGAGCTTCTGATAGTCAAACGAGCGGAAGGTATTGTTCATGAAGTGCTGCAGCATGTACAGTCTCCCCAGCGGGTAGTCCCCCGTGAGCAGGTAGACCTCGCGAAAGACCTTGAAGGAGTTGATCAGCGACAGGATCGT